>JAIRTV010000475.1 GCA_031254675.1 Planctomycetaceae bacterium
GAGAAAATTCCGAAACAATTGGAAGTGTTACAACAAAGTTACACCGGCATCGGCATAGGCTTTCATCATCTCATTAGACCAAAGTCCACAGGCAACTTCTCCAATATGAATGGCACGGAGCATAAATAGACAGATTCGGGATTGTCCGATTCCTCCGCCAATTGTTTGCGGCAGTTCACCGCTGAGAACGCTTTTATGAAACAATAATTTGAGTCGATCTTCACATTGTCGAATTTGGACTTGTCGCCGCAATGTCTCCGCGTCAACCCGAATACCCATCGACGAAACTTCCAATGCGATTTCCAATGTTGGATGCCAAAGTAAAATATCGCCGTTTAGTCCGATTCCGCCTTGGCGTGGTGTTGACCAATCGTCGTAATCTGGGGCGCGACCGTCATGAATCGTTCCATCCGGCAACTCGCCTCCAATACCAATCACAAAAACCGCCCCCGATTCCTTACAAACAACCATTTCACGCTCTTTGGGTGTCAGTTTCGGATACTTTTGTTGTAACTCCTCACTAGTAATAAACGTAATCTTTTCCGGCAAAATCGGTTTAATCTGAGCGTATTGAGAACAAACGCGGTATTCGGTTGCTTTGATCGCCCCGAAAATAGATTCAACTGTCGATTTCAGAAATTCCAAATTCCGTTGATCACGTTTCATCACTTTACACCAATCCCATTGATCCACGTAAATCGAATGAATCGGCGAAATTGTTTCGTCGGGACGCAAGGCATTCATATCCGTGTAAAGTCCTTCGCCGGGACGAAAACCATATTTGTAAAGAGCATAACGTTTCCATTTCGCCAGCGATTGAACTATTTCAACATCTTTTTGAATATCGGTTGCGTAAAATTTTACCGGTTTTTCAACACCGTTGAGATTATCGTTGAGTCCGGTGGTTGGATCGAGAAACATGGGAGCAGTTACCCGCAACAACCCTAATTGTGTGGACAACGCACGTTCAAAATCATCTTTGATTCCTTTGATTGCGGTTTCAATCTCTCGAAACTTAAAAGTCGGTTTGTAACCTGTGGGAATAATATATTGTGGCATCGTAAACCTCGTGGTTGGTTTCAATTTGGTGTTCAACGAAAAACGAATTTCAACATAGAATGTTGTCTCATTCAGGAGAATATTCGAAAGTTCTTCAAAAAGATAGTAAAAATAAATTTTTTGTCAACCTGATTTGAAACGAGGTACAAATTATTGCAGGTTATTCATGAATTTGTTCTTGTTCCCGTCCGACGTCGAGTTCACCGGAATAGTTGTCGGTGGAATTGATTTCGGTTAATTTTGCAATTCCGGTTAATCCGCGTAACCGCACTTCGATGCAATGTCCACGATTATTTTTTAGCAAAACAGCAGCGGTGGAAGTTGTTCCGTCTGGATAGAAAAAGATCGGAGTTGACCAAAGTTTTCCGTCTGAACCGGTTGTTTCACCTAACCGAATTTCCTGATTCGTAACCGCTTCACTTTCAGAAACATTGTCCTCAACCGTATTCGTTTCGCCCGGCGCCGTCAGACCAAGATAGAATGCCGCACGTTCTTCCACCAACGCAATCACATCCGCAACAAACACCGAATCCGATAACCTGATCAATTGCGAACCGGTTTCTTCCGATGCCAGACTTGGGTCACGTAAAATGAAATCTTCTGATTTTCCGGTAAACCCTCCTTTTTCGAATGGGTCTAATTCACCGGTTTGGTCGAATCGTCCACTGGTTTCGCGAGAAGAAAGTCCGGCAGTAAAATGGGAATCGAGAACACGATCAAAAATCAAATCCGAACCACCCAATTGACAGCGAAAACATAGAATTTGTCCTTCTTCCATTGCTTTAATACGGGCATGATGCCATTCGCCGCGTAATGTTTCCGCCGAAGATCGTAAGCGTTGATTTTCTAGCGAGCCTTGCAAGAAAGGAATTCCCGCACCCGCAAGAATCAACATGATCATGAGAGCCAACAAAATTTCGATTAACGTAAAAGCATGGCAAAATCGAAAATACATCTTTACTTTAGTTAATAGTGAATAGCTAATAATGAATAATTACGCAAGCGTCCTTTTTTACCATAACGGTATTAAAATTCGCTTGCGTAACTATTCGCTATTCACTACTAACTATTCACTAAATTCCCTTTCTTTTTCGTTTTAGGAATGGCAACACAAGAGTTCCGGCAAATCCTAAAATCAATGCGGTTGCCGGTTCGGGAACTGCCGCTGGCGGAACAACATTGGCACTAACATTGGTTAGAACGAACGCAAAATCCTGATAATCAAAATCAATAGCATAATTACTATGAATGTTCAAGTCCTCAAGAGCAAACAGAAAAGCAGATTCAATCGTTTCATAACCTTCCCGTTGCCGCATCAAATCGGTCACGTCAAAGACGATAAGATGTTGAACTCCATCTTCGTAGTATTGTACTTGCCATTTTTCACTATTGAGATACTCATCCGATTGATAATACCAATCGTGATCGCCCGAAAATACTTTCCCTTTCCCGTTCCCGATATTGTCGGTGTAGGTTGCGAAGACATAATCACCACCCGCAAGAGTAATTGATTGACCGTCTATCTTCGCTTCTCCAGTAGTCGTCGAACCATAAATTCCCGAATTAAACACCAACTCACCGGTTGGGTCGTAAATGTTCAATCCATGCGAATAAGCGGAACTTGTAAACGATGAGACAACCTGACTTCCCGGATTGACAGCCCATGACGAAATTGTTTGTCGGATCATTCGATCATCCGCTAAGTCGTTTCCACTGGTGTAACTTGATTGCCCCAGAGCGGTAAGTTCGTCATGAAAATATTCATTGAAAATACGGAACAATGGATTGGATATTCCTCCATTTGTATCGTTAGTTGCATCGTTAATCTGTACGGTTGCAAGATCAGCGTTACTAGCGATATAGTCATCCTTGGTTAACAAATCTCCATACGAAATGGAAATAACAGAGCTGAAAAGCACGGCGACAAAAACAAATTGAGTAAAAAAAGTTTTCATTGGTTTGGCTCCCATATTGGTTGGTTCTGAAAAGTTTTGACTACTAACACATACTGACCATGACAGGAGCAATTAATATGCCATTCGTCTTTGCTGATATTATTTATTTTCTTAACCTGTTTGTAAATAATATTTTAAGATAAAAATATTTTCTGAAAAATAAAATAGTCTCAAACAACCGACATTAACAACTGTGTCAAAACAAAACACGATAGCGAAGAGCAGTATAAAAGTGAATCTTTCAAAATTTTGCCAAATTTTACAATTCACACGTTGGTTGTGTATTCTGTTGAACAAGATAGGCAACTTTTTGCCGAAGAGTTTTCAGCGATGCCGCCTACCTTTGATTTGCTTATTTTAGCAATTGGCAATTTGTTTTACCAATCATTTATATTCTTTTGCGAAAAATTCTTGGCTTTTTGTGGTATTGATACCGGATTTTCCTTCTTGCCAGTTGGCGGGGCAAACTTCGCCGTGTTTTTCGAAATGGAGTAACGCTTTAATGGTACGCAATTCTTCTTCGACATTCCGTCCAATTGGTGGAGCGTTAACCGTTTGGTGCATCACGATTCCTTCTTTGTTGATCAAGAAAATACCGCGAATAGCCATGCCGTCTTCACAAAGAACATCGTAAGATTGGGCGATTTCTCGTTTGAGGTCGGAAATGATCGGGTATTTAATTCCTCCGAGTCCGCCTTGTTTTCGTGGGGTGTTGATCCAGGCGAGGTGAGTAAATTCGCTGTCAACCGAACACGCGAGAATTTGGACACCTAATTTTTCAAATTCCGCAATAGCTTCCGAAAACGCAATGATTTCCGTGGGGCAAACAAACGTGAAATCCAGCGGATAGAAAAAAAGTAACACATATTTTCCACGATAATCCGCAAGCGAAATTTGTTTAAACGTGGAATTGGGCATGACGGCGGTTGCTTTGAAATCAGGAGCGGGCTTCAATACGAGTACAGACATTTTATATCTCCTCATAAAATTGTGATAAGTAACAAAAATAGATAGGGTACTATCTAAACGTTTTTTAATTTTACTCGCTTCCTTGATTTGAATCAAGTCCGTAACAATCAAAAAAATTCTCTACCGTTTACCGATTGACTTATTTAAATGAGTAAAATTTTTAAATGAGTAATTTTTTTTCGACTCTGTAAGATTTCTGTGAGATTATTGTTCGCGTGAATGACCTGGAAATAGAATAAGGTAGGTGATATTTTGTCGAAACATCACCTACCGTTGGTATGGTTACTTGGTACGGTTACACTGCAATATGTTCTATTTTTGTGAAATTTCTATTTTTCGTGGTTTGAGTATTTCAGCTTTTGGCAAATGCACCGTCAGAATACCATTGGCATAATGTGCCAATATTTCGGCGGCATTGACTGATTCGCCAATTTTGAACGCACGATAATAATTGGACGTTTCAAATTGTCGATATCGATCAATACGTTTTGTTATTTTTTCATTCGGCGTATTCACGACACCACGAATTCGTAATTCGCCCTGATGAAATTGAATATCAATATTTTCCTCTTTTGTGCCGGGCATATCGGCTTCAATGAGATATTCGTTTTCATATTCACTAATATCAACCGGAGGAATTCGAAACGGTTTTTCCTGAGTATTCGGTTCCTGATTGGTTTGGGAAGCCGTATTATTTTTTGTTTCAACAAGTGACATGACTATTCTCCTTTCTTAATTTTGTACTTTAAGTGATGTTAGAAACATTTTTTTGACGACCTTTTTGTGAAAAGTCGTTTATTTTTGACTTACTGTAATTTTTTGTACTTTTGCTTCTTCCGGTTTGCGAAGTCGGACGCACAAAATTCCCGCTTCAATCGTAGCGTTTAATTCTTTCGGTGTGGAATCCATTGGAAGCGTGATTGTCCGCACTGTGTTGCCGGCAATCCGCTCACGCCGAAGATAACGTACATTTTTCGAGTCTTGCTCGTGCGAACGGGCAATCTTGATCTGCAATTCTGTTCCGATAATTGACAGATCAATTTCTTCCGGTTTGATTCCGGGAACTTCCATTTCGACATAAAAAGCATCGTCATCTTCCCAAACATTCGTTGCCAATTCGCCGGAACTGAGCGAACCAAAAAAACCTTCCGTTTCATTGAAGGACGGCATTGAGAGGAATTGATTCAGCCGACGAAACAATTCACGGGACAACGGATACGGATAAACTAACTCGGAATACATAATTGATCTCCTTTCTTAAAATTAGGTAAATGGTTCAATAGTTTGTACGACAAGAATAACTAACAAATTTCATGCCAATTTCATCAAATTCACTTTTCACCCTTAAAATTCAAGGAGTTATGAATATTTATTCTGTTGGTAATTCTTCTCAAAATCTGTCATTTTGGCAGAATGGTTTGCAGGTTTTCTCTCGTTTTTATTTTGTCGAGGCAATTGTTGATGCTGTTTTTGAATTCGTCGAAGGTTTTATAATAAATATTGTACAGACGTTTCTTCTTCGCCAATTTCCACAAGCGTGAAGCCAAAGAATCTCGAAACGTTCTATGATCCGTCAATTCGGATAATCGTATCGAAATTTTTGAACTATTTACTGTTCCGTCTAATTCAGCGACATGTTCTGGTTTTTGAGAACAGAATCCGTCCGAAGGACAGAGAACCGAAAGAGGCAATCATTTGTTGTTTCACTTCCAACGGCGATGCAACCACCAATATTGTTCTGGATGGCAACGAATACCTTCTTCCAGTTTGAGCGTGAACCATTGCGTGATTTCTTTCACGTTTTGAATGTCCGGCGGCAAATGGAGCGGATCAAGAATACCAACAACATACATTTCAAATTTCATCGGTTCAAATTTGCCGTTTTCGTCAATTTTTCGTAGCGAATAGCAAACAACAATCGGTGCTTTGAATTGCAGCGAAAGCAAAGCAATTGCCTTAAAAGTTGAAGCTGGTTTACCGAAAAAATCAACCATACAACCTTTAGAGCCAGCCGATTGATCCACAAGAAACGCCATCAATCCATTATTTTCGAGAACCCGCAAAATATCCGGCGTACCACCATTTTTTGACACAAGAAATTGACCGGTTGATTCGCGGAAATTTTTGATGAATTGATCCAAAAACGGATTATCCAACGACCGCGCTACAGAATGCGAAGGATAAGTTAGAGTACCAAGCGAAAAACCACCAATTTCAAAATTGCCGAAATGACC
Organism: Planctomycetaceae bacterium; assembly: GCA_031254675.1. Classification (GTDB taxonomy): domain Bacteria; phylum Planctomycetota; class Planctomycetia; order Pirellulales; family Thermoguttaceae; genus WRKP01. The sequence continues at coordinate 6,218 of JAIRTV010000475.1, forward strand.
AGTTACCAAAATAAGAGGACGATCCTGATGCAACAAACTGAGTAATGGTAACGCTCCAATCAATTGAATATGATCTTTCCAGTTGAGGTCGCGAATTTTCCGGTTTGCCAGGGCAATTTCGACACCCATCAAGAATAAATGTTCCCACATCAACAGAATGAGTTGTCGTCTTTCTTGGTGTGTTTTTTCGGGAAATGCGGTTTGCAGATTGGCGTGCAGTAGCGAGTGTCGAATGGGAATCAGATCGGTAAACAACCACGCCAAACACCAAGCCAGAGTATGGGCAGTCTTTAAACTAAGCGACTGCACCACACAAAACAACACGCGAACCAAAAGATAAACCAAATAATCAATAACCAATTTCATTTTGACCACAACATCCCCAATATATTCCTCCTATTTTAAAATTCGATTACAAAAAATAGAACTATTAACTGAATTACAGTCTTGGGATACAGGTGAAGTCGAGTGAAAGCGTCCAGAACGTGAGCAACAGAATTAGGAACAAACCAAGATAACTCAGTACGACCAGAACAAGTTCATGGGGAGGACGTCGGAAAATTCCTTCGTAAATCAGGAACACTGCATGTCCTCCGTCCAACGGCAACATCGGAAAAATGTTAATCACTGCAAGGTTTGTTCCGATCAGACAAAGGAACATCAGATACGAACTAAGCCCACCATCAGCAAACATATACGCCAACTGAACAATGGCAACCGGTCCTCCAAGCGCACGCGGTGAAACACTGCCATTGCCAAACGCCACAAGAGTTCGGTACACCAGAAGAGAACTGTCAATCATTTTCTGTGTTCCCAATGTAAGAGCTTCGTTGAAATTGCTGATTTTAATAACCGATTTTTCCGTCTTCAACAATAACCCGCGATCTGTATTGAACCAGTCTTTCGAATCAAAAACCAACAGATTAACCGTAGTGGTTTTTTCTTTTTCGTCTTCGAGTTGTAAACGCACGGAAATGATTCTTTCGGCGAAACCGGCTTGTTTCTGTTGTTTGGTCAATGGAATTGGTTCGGCGATTTGTAATGTTTTGCTGAAAATGTACGGAATATCGACACGTTCTCCGACATTCTGAAACTGAACACCTTCTTCGTCAACAACACTGAACGAATTTTTTTTGAGAATTGGTTGAGCGTTTAGTAATTTGACGGCTGTTACTTTTTTGCCCGCCAACAATTGTTTTGCGGTTTCGTAATTTGTTCCGAAAAAATCTTTCGAAACATCTTCGATAATTGGTTCGACTTCCCACGCTAACCCCAATGCCGTACTGCCAATCGAATCTTTCATCGAAAGAAAACCAAGTTCGGGAACAATTCGTATTGGTTTCAATTCAAGATCAATCGTTTGTTCTTGTTCGTTTTTTTTGCGAACAACAAGTTGAATGGATTTTTGGAGTCGATTGATTTTTTGCAAGATGATCTGTGGTAGTTTTAGCGGGTCAAAGTCCGTAACATTGTCAACGCTTAAAATTTGATCACCTGCTTCGATTCCTTTTTGTGCGGCGTTGGAATCGGGAAGCACTGATGTAATTGTTCCCATTTTGAAACGAACGCCAATTTCTTTCATGGGAATTGCCGGAATTGTGACGTCAATTGTTTTTCCGGTTTCTTTGTTAATAAACTCACACGAAAAAGATCGTTCCAAACTCCGTAATTGTAAATCCATATATTCTGTATAGTTTTTGACTTCCTTTGTCTGATCACTGTTGCTATCTTGAACGGCATTGATACGCAAATTGGGTTGTTTTAACGATTGAAGAGTTTGTTCTGAATAATATTTTTCCCAATTTTTAATAACCGGATACTTTGTGGTCGCCAAATCCAATGTTGGTAATGACCCAACGCCGATCATGGGAGCCAGATCATCTTTCCGTTTTCGCGGAACAATTATTTTTTCCATTTTTTCGGTGTGTTGTGATTCATTTTCGGTTTGTTGTGATTGAGGATCGTTATTTTTTGGGCGTTCAATGGTTAATTTGATTCCGCTGGCACTTCCAACCATTGCCATATTGATGTCGGTGAAAACGCGGGCGGGTGAATCGTTAATGGCGATGATTTTATCGCCGGTTTGGAGATCGGCTTCCCATGCGGGCGAACCGGACACAACACTACCAACTGCTGGGGCGGTTTCTTCAATACCAACCATGTACGCCGCTGTAGCACAAACAATTGCAAATAGAAAATTCATGACCACGCCGGCAACAATAATTGCTAGACGTTGTGGGACGGTCTTTGCCAGATAGCTGTCCGGTGCGAACACGGCTTCGTTGAGTTTTTCGAGATCGGCGACATTGGAGTTGCTGGATTCGGAATTTGGGGGGGCATTCTCTGTTGGAGATTCTGATTGTGAAATTTGATTGGTTGATTTGGCGCGTTCGATTTCGGCGCGAAGTTCGCCGGGGTTATCTTCTTGACCGAGCATTTTGACATAGCCGCCAAGCGGAAACATACCAAGTCCATATTCGGTTTTTCCCCATTTGAATTTGAAAAATTTGAGTCCCCAAAAATCGAACCAGATATAAAATTTTTCGCATCGAACTCCACAAAGTCGTGCGACGGCGAAATGACCAAATTCGTGAACAATAATCAAGGCGTTAAGACCGAGAAGGACGAGAAAGATGTTTGCGGTTACAGTCCAAACGGTTGACCAAATTGAGGTTACCTGATCGGGAGTTGTGGTGCTGAAGAGGGCGAATACGGTATCCATTATGCTAAATTTTCCTTTCTTGCCCGATGGTTGGGTGGAAATATTGCTGGGGTTAATCGTTAAGTTTGGTGTTGTGTCTTATTTTCAAGACAAAGATGGCGGCATTATACCAGATTCCAAAACCAAATAAAGAGCGGGGATGTTTTGGTTGTTTTAGTTCATCGTTCCTAATTTATCGTTTATCGCAAATTCAAAATTTCTTGAAACCAATATTTATTGTTATGGAGATGATCGAGTTGGAAAATTAAGATGAAGCGAATGTCGGTTGACGTGGAATTGTTACGAATCGTTACCTTGAATTTATTGTGCCTTACCTTGTATTTTTCGACGAAGAAGTTATACTACCGCAATTCTCTATTCGTGATGATTTTGAAACATTTTTATTGTATTTGTTTCTGCATGAGGTAGTTATTTTTTTTGCGATTAAAGTATTAGGGTAAAACAATGGGGATTTTCAACCGACTCAAACAAGGTTTAGCAAAAACAGTTCAGATATTAAACACCGATATCCGTGATCTTTTCAAACGAAAAGGGCAATTGGTGGACGATTCTTTTTTGGAGGCGATGTTCGAGATGTTTGTCAAAACGGATATGGGAGTTTTGGCATCAAAGGAAATTATTGCCGAAGTACGAACGCAATATCGTGGTCGAGTTGTTGAGATGCACGATGTGTTGGAAATCGTCAAAACAAAACTCAAATCGCTCATGGCTCAACCTACTGCGCCGATTCGGTTTGCTGAGACCAATCCCACGGTTATTATGGTGTGTGGAGTCAACGGCAGCGGAAAAACAACAACAATTGCCAAATTGACTTCGATGTTTGTTGCGGACGGAAAGAAAGTGGTTTTGGGGGCGGCGGACACTTTTCGGGCGGCGGCGGTGGAACAGTTGACGGTTTGGGCGAACCGACTTGGTGCGGAGATTGTTGTTGGAAGTTCGGGCAGTGATCCGGCAAGTGTTGCGCACAAGGCAATTGCCAAAACCTTGGAGATCAACGCGGATATTTGTATTGTTGATACGGCGGGGCGGCTGCAAACTCAAAAGAATCTCATGCAAGAACTCGAAAAAATTCGGCGGGTTATGAGCAAACAAGTTCCGGAAGCGCCACACGAAGTCATTCTGATTTTGGACGCCACCACAGGACAAAACGGAATTAGTCAGGCAAAATATTTTACGGAAGCGGTGAGATGTACAGGAATCGTGTTGGCGAAATTGGATGGAACAGCCAAAGGTGGTGTGGTGATTGCGATTCGTAAACAGATTAATTTGCCGGTAAAATTTATTGGGGTTGGCGAATCGGCGGTTGATCTTGCGGTGTTTGACCCCAATGAGTTTGTGGATGCTTTGTTCGCGGAAACAGAAAAACCGGAAGATCAGGAAAATACCGAAAAACAAAAATAAGGAAAGAAAGATATTTTGAGTGAAACATCGAAAAACATTCTTTACGAAGAGAATACGCAAGATTCTACTATTACAAAACAAAAAACAGCCTATTTCAGGAATTGGCAACAACCTTTTCCGTAGAGCCGCAATACATTACGGCTCTATAGTTTTTTTATAACAAATTGTATTTTCAAGAATAAAAATCAAAATCAGCGAAAGAATTGCTTACCTTTCAATTTTGTCAAGTACATTTTTTGTTTCCTTATTAAAAAAGTTGGTTAAAGTTTTTTGACGAAGACTACTCATTGTCGTTTTTATTTGTCTGACAATGATTTTTGTGATTTATTTGATTGTGCAAAAAGTCAATCGCCATAATCACACAAATCAAATAAATTATCGTTTTGATAATTTTGTAACTGTTCAGTTTGAAAGGTACAGCGGGCATTTCTGTTTGCTGTATCCGTTATTCATCAGAATCAAAAATTGTTTCAATTTCTTGTAACATTAATTTAGCAGGTTCATATCCAATTTCCGTTAATTTTTTTAGACAATTAATGGCTTGGGGTTCGATGTTTTCATCAACAGCGACTAATGCTATTGAAAATATCATCATCATAGCAGCGGCATCTCCTTTATTTGCTGCTCTGTCCAACCAATAAAATGTTTCTTTAATATTTTCTTGCACTCCTTCACCACAGAAATAAGCGACTCCCAATCGATACTCAGCATTTGAAGAACCGTTTTCTGCTGCTTTTTTGAAACAATTTATTGCTTCCTCGTAATTTTTTGCAACACAATAACCTTGCTGATAACAGATTCCTTTGCAAAGCATAATATTGGAATCTTTATTTTCCATATCATTTATAACTTGTTCCGCTATTTCTTGTTCCTCCTTCTCGTTGTTTCCCTGTAACAACACATTGCGAAGAGTTTGGAATGACCGTGGTGATGCGACTTTGATGAGTAATTCGGCTCTTTTGGATGAGTCCTCTGTGCATCCGCCATATCCGAAAGAATAGCGTGATGCCAACTCGATGATTGCTTCGGACTTGCCTTCATCTGCTGCAATTTTTAACTTATCAAGCGGCGTTCGCCAATCAAATTCGGCGTGATTCACCTGAAGACATTCTTCAATCCACGACTCGTTTAATCTGACTTTCCATTTTTCGTTTTGAAAAATTTTTCGTATTTCCGCCGATTTATATTCCATATCGTCTTTGTCCTTATGTTCGTTACCGGAAGGTTCCTTTTCACGTGCTAAAGGTACACCTGAATAGGTCTTGTTAGGCTGCGTTTCTCCTAATTGATTTAGGATTTCATTAAGACGTTCCTCTTGCCTATTTGGGATTTTTTCTGTAACCTTTATGTAGGACAACCATATTCCCGCCGCCAAAATAATACACACGACAGGTATATTCTCAATAACTTTGCCGGAACGATATTTTTTTTCTGTTGGAATATTGTTTTGTTGGTTGTTTGGTTCAGTGTTTGTTGGAGTTGTTGTGTTATTTTTGTTATCTTTATTGGCATTCAGTAACACATTGATACCGAAACCGATGACTCCGCCAATCATGCCGCCAAGAATACAACCAACAAGTCCGCCTGTTGCGCTGCCAACGGCGAAACCAATAATCATAAAAATATACTGTAACCAACTTCTTTCCGAACTTGTTGTTGGCGATTCGGGTTGATTGTTTTCATGATTAACGTTTTGGGAATTTTCTGTTACGTTCATAGTTTTATCCTTTGTGAAATGCCCTTTACCAACTACCAATAAAAGGCGAAAGTTACCGCAGATAGTTACGGTTTATTAATTTGCAATTTTTTAACGAAAACAATCTCCGTAGAGACGCAATGCATTGCGTCTCACTGACTGACGCAATGTATTGCGTTTCTACTGACTTTTTTCGGCTTGTTCGAGAACTTCTGCTATTTCCTCACGCCTTTTATTCCTTGCAACAGCCAATGGTCTATAGCCGTCCTTGTTTCTGGAGTTGAGTTTGGCACCTTTTTCGATCAGGTACTTCACTATTTCAAGCGAAGCCCCGCTATAAGTTCCTACGGCATTGTGTAACGGTGTATCGCCGTCATTATCTTTTGCATTGACATACGCACCCTTTTCGATCAAATATTTCACCACTTCAAGAGAATCCTTTCCATAAATACTTCTTGTGGCATTGTGTAACGGTGTATTGCCGTCATTATCTTTTGCATTGACATCCGCTCCCTTTTCGATCAAATACTTCACTACTTCAAGAGACCCTTCTTCAATATCGTAATAGGTCACCTCGTGTAACGGAATCTTGCCATTATTATCTTTTGCATTGACATCCGCTCCTTTATTTATCAGGAATTTGGTCATTGCAACACCGACCTCGCCACTGACCGCAGAATGTAACGGTGTATTGCCATAATCATCTTTTGCATTGACATCTGCACCCCAAAAGATTGCTCTTTGTGCTTTTTTTATGTATGCATCTTCATCATTTCCATGATATGAAGCATAATAAGCGGCATCAAAAAGACTTTCATTGACACAATCAAAATGATAATAGGCATTCAAACCGAATGTAACAACAACAAACGAACCGACAGCCACAAGAAGAGTTGCGATAGTTGTTTTGAATCCCCAAAGGCGTTGTTGTGTTGCGAGTTTTATTGCTTCCGGTGTAATGACGATGAGATTATTTTTCAATCTGTATTCTTGAATCGCATCCGCTACACGAGCAAGTGAAAAGGAGAATGGAATCCAAAGAAAAAATGTCAGAAGATCAATATAAGGAATCGGCAATAAAACGCAGATCATAACCGCCAATCCAATACTAACAGGTTTAACATGAGTCAAACCGAATTGGTTGCGATATTTATTCATATCGCTGGCAAGACCAACAATCGCAACAAATATCCAGTATAAGTTAAAGAATGGAACAAATGTTAATCCAACTGCCCATCCGGGACTGGTTCGTGGATTGCCCTCACGCTGTATTGCCCAGCAACGATATATCAGTACATAAACTAAAATACTTCGTACTAGGAATATCAATATTCCCGACACAACAAATATCCCGCATGTAACCTCAATCATTCCAGTGGGGTCAGCATAAAAATAAATCGGTTCCAAATTGCCGAGAAGCAACATTGCCGCAATGACAAACGGTAAAAACAATAGCAATGTTATTCGTTTCGCAAGCAATCCAAATGAACCGGGTAAATAAGCAGTTTTGTGTGGATCATTTCTGTTCCAGTCCTGTAATTGTTGCCTTGTATTTGAGTCGTTTGCGTTTGGAATATTTTGTGCGAATAGTGCAATTGGTGTGAATGGCGTATGATTTTTGTTTTCGTTTTCAGACGCTTGTTGTCCTAAACGGCAACCGCAATTATTACAAAATTTCGTATTGGGTTGAACAATTTCATTGCCGCAGTTGTTACAATACATTTTTTGTTTCCTTATTAAAAAAGTTGGTTAAAGTTTTTTGACGAAGACTACTCATCGTCGTCTTTATTTGTCTGACAATATTTATTGACCTTGCGGAATGATATTTCCGTTTTCTGTTGTTGTATTTTGTGGTTCCAGTATTTTTCTTATAGGTTCCGGTATCTTTTTTATATCACTCAGAAATTTGTTAAGTCGATCCGACAAACTGTTTTTGTAAGTAATCATTTCATTTTGTTCTGTATTTAAGTTTTTTATTTCAAGCGTTAAGTTCTGTTTTTGGATTTGTAAATTTTGTATTTCCTTGTTCAATTCAGGCGGTGAAATATTCATGTTGTTAATATAAACTGTCAATCTGTTAATTTCATTTTTATATTCGTTACATTCTGTTTCGATTTTTTTGTAATTTTCTTGTGATGTGTTCAAGTGATTCTTCAATTGGTCTATGTTCATTTCATATTTGTTATTTTTATCTTTATACTCATTATGTTCTGTTTTGAGGTCGTCACATTCCATTTTGACTTTTTTCAAATTTGTTTGTAATGTGTTCACGTCCGTATTCAACGGCAGATAAACAAGATTGTAAAATGTTGTCATGCTGAGCATACATGCCATGATCAACACGATCAAAGCATAATGTAACCAATCTAAAATTGTTTCTTTTTTAGGTTCAACGTTGACACGTTTTTTAGTTTCTGTTGTTTTGGTTGTTTTTGCGGCGAGTGTTTTTTCTATTCCGTTACACCAAAAGTAACGGTCAACTTGCGAACGGATTATTGTTGCGGCGCTTCCGGTCAACGGAATTTCTGTAACTACTAATTTGAGACCTTTGCCATCTGAAAAAGTACATTGTTTCATTTCGTTACACAACTTTTTCCTTGTATCGGCGGTGTTGTCATTTTCGTAGCGGGATAAAAAAACATAACGATGATCTTCAACAACAGGCAATCTATTGACGAATTTTGATAATCGTTCAATATTGATGTTCCATCGGTCTGAACCAAAGTTTTCGATAAACGCCGTAAAATAAACACACAGTTGTCCCCAATTTGAAAGACAAAATGTTGTTAGTTTTCGCGTTTCGATTTCGCTGCAATCAGAAAATAATAGACCGATACTTATCAAACGGTTTTGGTAATCTCTTTTCTCTGATGGTTCGGAAACAGCATAAACGCTGAATAAATCATTGTCTTGGCGATAGACGAGCAAGCCGTTTGTATCGGAAAGATAAGCATTAATATCGTTCCATTTTGCTTGCGGTTTCCAAGTGTTATCGTTGTGTTGACCACGAGTATAAATTGAAATTTGCATTGAATTAGCGGGTTGTAAGCGGGTGATATTGAAAAAACGTACAATTTTCTTGTGATTGGTTTGATTGGATATTGATGGATTTTTCCATTTCTTTTAACAATAATGACAATCGTTTGGCTCTGGCAACACGTTCCCAGTATTCCTTGTAACCGGACATAAACCATAGAAAACGAGTGAAGGGCGGATAATCCTTTTTAATCAATTTCATATTGTCAATGTCGGTACTTTTTACTGTTGCTAATGAATGATGTATGGCAACTTGTATTGGTGTATCACAACCTTTTGAAAAATAATCTTTAATATTTTGATGCCGAATAAAGTAACTTTTAATATCAGAACCTGTTACTTCAATTTTGTTATATCGTAACCGTCCGGTCGTTTGAATGGAACCAACAAAGATATTTGTATTTTTTTGTTTCTTAATTTCTGACAGAATCGTTGAATATTTTTCGTCGAATGTTTGAAAAAGTTTTTTTCGGAGTCCATCCTGTTCGTACGTTTCCGCTCGCATTAAACAAACGATAATGATATGGTTTGGGTGCAAGTTACTTTTAAGATAACAGTCTTTGATTTCGTCCGGCATATTGATACGGTTATGATAGATACCGCATCGTTCCATTAAAGTAACAGCATCAACACATAAAAATGAAACGTTGGAATCATTAAGAAATCGTGTTGCTTGTTTATCTTGGTAGAATCCGCCCGGCAAGTCCCACAAATGAAGTTCCATATCGGGTGATTCACTTGTGCGGGGCTGGATATGAAAAACAAATTCTTTCTCTCCTCTTGTACCAACGTAATCACTCACAACCTCGATACCGCCCTGAGCAAGTTTTTGTAACTTTTCATATTCATTTGTAAGAACGAGATGATCTTCGTCTTGCGGAACAAAGTTGTATCGAATATTGTGCAACTGTTCACGAAGGCTTGGATACATTGCGGCAAGCATACTGGTTTTTCCAACACCAGTCGAACCCGCCATGACAATATTGATTTTGACCGGTTCTATTGGGGATATTGAAGTCATACAAATTATGTTTTAAATGGTGATAGTTGATTGGATCATTGATTGGATTATTGGCGAGATCGTATTTTAAGCACGTTTTATTCACGTACAGGTCTGCCGCTTAATTTGTTCCACACATACTTTTCGTATTGATCAATAAACGCATTGAGTTGACGGACATATTTTTCTAATTTTTGGTTAGAAGTTTCTAAATCATTATTTGCTGATTGCAATTTTGATTTGTCTTTATTTGCTCCGGCAATTTCCGATTTCAATTGTTCAATTTCTGTTGTTGTTCCTTTGTAGGCATCATGCAAATTGGAATAGTCTTTGTCGGCTTTGGCAACTTTAGATTTCAATTGTTCAATTTCTGCGGTTGCCTTATCCAATTGTGATCTTAATTTGTCGAATTTTTCGGGATCATCTTCTCTTATGTCTTCAACAAAACGGGTTATATTTTTTATTTTTTCGTCTGTTTCTTTCTGTATTTCTTGTATTTTTTGCACGTATTCTTCCACTTGCAAATCCGCCTGATTCATTTTCGAATTTGCGTGATAATAAATACAAATTGCAACGATAAGAAAAAGAAAAGTTGAAACACAGGCGATGATCCAAAATTCCATCTTTGTGAATTTATTGATTTCTTCTATCTTATTTTGATTGTTTGACATTGGCTTATTCCTTTCTGATACGGTCATTCCGTATCGTTAATTGTCGAAACAGATGTTTTTCAATTTCTCAACGATTTGTTGCCATTCCTTATAAAGCCGAACATCGATATTACGGGCTTGAAATTGTTCTTGCCAAACGTCGTTCCGATGATCGATATAGTATAGTTTCCATACTTCTTTTGCGTTTTCTTCGCCTTCTGTATAAATGATTGCGTCACGTAATTCTTCAATAAACGCATACAACGCTTCAGATGGTTCTTTTGCAAAAGGTTTTACGGCGGCACATGCTTCACTGACGGCATGATCTGCCGCTTTGTTGAGGGCGGTAATAACATTTTTTTGAGTTTCTTCTTCGCTTACTTCCGACATTTTGAGTTGATACGGACTGTGTGCGGTTTTGCCAAACACCAATGCATCAAGATGTTTGAAAATTTTGGGCAAAATGAAACCACGAAACGAAAGCGTTTCAACACTAAACTGTGTAATAACGTTGGCGATGATTTTTGCGCGTCGTTTTGTTTCTTCGTACCGTCCTAATTTTGAAACATCTTCGGCTAATGCTTTTAACCATTCTTGATTTTCTTCGGGATAGGGTACATTTTTCAATTTGCCGCCATCCTCATCGGTGAAACATTTTTTTACTTCTTCCCGTAAATTGTCAAATTGTTTTTTTAATCCGATTTCCATATCAGCAAAAGTGCGAATAATTTTGGAACGGATTTCCTGTAATTTATTAGCGTGAAATTTCTCAAGACCTTGTACTTCGTCATTCTCTTTAACTTCGTCAAGTGTCGGTAAACCGGGAATTGTTTGGAGTTTCTTTTCTGTTTCTTCTAAGTTGTTTACAAATTCATCAAATTCTTCATCCCTTTTTTTTCTCATGGTACTAACCAAATGAGCAAGTCTGTTACCCAGGTTTTTCCATATTCCTTTTCTTTCACTGAACAATAAACCGGCAATTTCAATATCCGCGGAATTGAAATCTTGTGCGGGAAATAAGGTTGATGCTTTGTTTGCAAAATCTTTAACAGCGTTGGCAACTTGTTGTTCTTTAACGCAAAGTTTTTGAAACAAAATATCGTCAATGCGGGAGAGATTATTGGCGATGTCTTCTATTAACTGTTCGTAAATGGGAAGGACTTCATTTTTATCACGGCAATTAGCAACGTATGGCGAATTACGTGTTTCGATTCTGAATTTGGTTAATTCTTCTTTGAAATGATCAATGTAGGAATCGTCCGTAACGGCTTTGTTAATAAAAAAGTAACACCAATCTTTTGTGTCTAATCCTTGAATTGCTTGTGGAACGAGATTGTATAATTTTGTATCTTCATCTTTGAGGATATGTGATCCTGGATGATCGCTGATCATTTTGAGCATGATAACGACATCAATATTATTGCCGATCATTTTTATTAAGCTTTCCTCTGCTCCGATAACAAAATCGCCCAAACCTGGTGTATCACAAACGGCGATATTCCCAATATCTTCTGTGAGTGGAAACGGACAATAAATGGTTGCCATTTTGACGGCGTTCCATTGACTCAACGGTAATGGCGGTTTATCGGAGGTTTCCTGTGCAACGTACATGCGGATGTTATTTCTTTTTGTTACGTCTATGTCATCAAGAGTTCGGCTATCGAGTAAGTTTTCATATTGAGCGAGACACAGTTGCCGGTCTCGCAATCGGATATAATAGGGTTTGCGCGACGAATCGGTAATTCCTTTCTTGAAAACCGGTATTTCCGGCATATTAAGGTGACGAAAATCCTCAATACTGTGCGGAGGAAAAGGCGATATATCAAAATCGTCACTTAATTCCTTGAAACAAGGAATGACGACTTTTTCGAGAAATTCATCTTTTGTATAAAATTCGATTTTGGCGTGAAAGGTCATGGAGTTGTAAATCATTGAGGGTGCGCCGGTGCAATGTCCGATATCGCCGGTTGGGATTTCGGTTTCGCTTAGTCCGGTCAATGTTTGCAAGAGGGTACTTTTCCCTTGTCGGGCATTCCCAACAATACCGATGTTTAATGTTGCGCGGTTGAATCGAGTTTTGAGTTGTTCAAATTCCGCTTTAATACCGGCAAGTTCTTGCAAGAGTTTTGCAATATCCGGTGAAATGTTTTCAAACTGATTAACGAGTTCGGTTTTACTTCTGATTTTTTCAGAACCGAACCGTTGAATTTCTTCGATTATCGATGTCATTGCTCGTATCCGGCGGAGAACCGTTTCGGTTTCGGCAACACGATTTTTACGGGAATCAATAATGGTATCAATTTTTTCTTTAATAGTCGTCGTCATAGAATTTCAGGAGTAAAAGGATTAATGGAAATGATCGTGTGATCGTTCACGAATTTAAAAAACAAAACAACAAAACCAATGTGATCTTTCTGGCAAAGGAATCGCCTACTTTTTAATTTTGTTACGGTTCAATCTTTTTATTTGGTTTATCTTTCGCAAAAGTTTCTCTGTGAACTCACTGTTAAAAATTGAAACAGGCGGTTCATTAAAAATTTGTTCTTATTGTCCCTAACGTAGAGACGCAATGCATGGCGTTTCTACATTGCGTCTCTACATTCTTTGCTGTTTCGGTCTGAAATGTTCTTTGTGTTGCCGGACATAATCCAACGTAAGATGGAGAAGATTTTCTCTTTTACAAATATCGCTCAGATATTCTTTTGTACATTTTTTCCAATCGATCATATCTGTTTCGAGGTAATCTGCTAATATCCGTGCCGTTTCATAAGCAGAAACGGCGCGTAATGCGTCGATGGTATCAAGATGTTTCGGAGTATCTGTTTCGCTATGGACAAAAGAAAAACCTTGCCGATTTTGCTCCTTGTTGGACATTATTCCGCGAAAACGTTCGACGAGATAAAAATTCCGTTGCGGTTCGGTTAGTTGTTCTAATTGGTCGCGCCATTGGTCGTAATAAAGATAAAGGACAACAGCAGCCTCGTCCCAACCGACAGCCAAACTTGCGTCGAAGCAATCCAGAATTTGATTTAAATCGAAATCGACAAATTTTTTAGTTGTCTTATTTTTCACGACATTTTTTATCTGGTTGAGTAGTTTTCCGCAAAATTCTGTAACTATTCTTTTGAGACTGTAACCGATAAAAAGGAACAAAATCGCGTTGGCAATACCGGCAAACCCCATGAATTCGCGACACCATTGCGGTATTGGGCAATTTTTTTCAATGAAGAAAATGATGGAAATTCCGGCAACAAACCACAGCACATAATAAATGCGCAACAAAAAAGAACCGGCAATTAAAAAAGCCGCGTACAGAAGAACACATACCACATAAACCGGCAACCATAAAAGCCATTTGATAATTTTTATCATGATAAAAATAAGTTTCGTTAATAGTGAAGAACTGAATAATTACGAAAATGTTATTGTAAAAAGGGTTGGGCGGAAAAGAGCGGAGTATCTCCACGAAATTCGAGGGGATTTAGTACAAGAAAATGGGTACCAATTCAAAAAAACGGAAGAAAACGAACACTCAACGTGTTCCAACTCGGTTTTCGTTTTGAGTTTGGCAAAGTATGCGGAGACTTTTATTTGTTGCCTTTGAGCGAAACAGCGTGTACGGTTGACGACAACAAAAGCAGGAAAGATAAAAATAAAATAGAGGGACGAAAGAAGGTTGTTTTTGTTCTTTTCGCCGTTAATCAAGAGTTTTTGGAAAAAAATAATTCTGTTACGACAGCCCCCCCCCCCCCTGATTATCTATTTTATCTAAACGGT
>JAIRTV010000013.1 GCA_031254675.1 Planctomycetaceae bacterium
ATTGCTCTGCTGTTGCCGGCGGTTCAGGCTGCACGCGAAGCCGCAAGACGAATGCAATGCTCCAACAACATGAAACAATGGGGACTCGCCTTACATAATTATCACACAACATTTGATCAAATCCCGGGTCTCGCCAGTAGTTCTAATGCTTCTTTTTCGATTCACACTTATTTATTGCCTTATGTTGAAAAAACAGCTCTCGCTAATTTGGTCGATTCTTCAATAGACTTATATTACGGTAGTGCAGGTGCAGCAACTTTACAATCAAATCATATAATTCCAGCCCAAACATCAGATTCTTTATTTCGTTGTCCGAGTAATAGAGATCCAGTTACGCAAACAAATAATAAAGGCGAGGTTTATGCGTGTAACAATTACGTTTATTGTTTTGGAACAGGAACAGGTGAATTTTTTGATGTCCATGAAAAAACCGATGGTGCATTTTATCAAAAAGCAGCTATCGGTTTTAATAATTTTATGGACGGGACAAGCAATACAATGGTTCTTTCAGAGTTGATCGTGGGCAAAGGAAAAACAAACCAATTAGCCGAATCAACTATTGCCGACATTCAGAATTTGAAATTGGAAGCTACGTATATGGGCGATTATTCACCCAGCATTCCAACAAATAGAGCAAAGTTCCAAGATAAGGATGTTGCTATTATAGAAGCTCCGTCAAAATGGCGTGATGATATTGGTAAAGGTTGGATTGTTGGCAAATGTGATTCGACATTATATAACTCGTATCTTCCGCCAAATAGTCCGCTGCCGAATATTTATTGTGCTAATTTTGGATTTTTTGCTGCGAGGAGTCGTCATGCAGGAATGGTCAATGTTCTTTTTGGCGATGGAAGCGTTCACCGTATTTCAAATAATATTTTGCTTGAGACGTGGCGGGCGTACAGTACGATTGCTGGTTCGGAAACAGCGACAGTTGAATAAGAAATGATACGAACACGAAAAATAATTTTGGGCGTTATTATATTTGTTTTTCTTTTTTTCTTTGTGAAAGAGGGATTACATTGGTTTTTACGTCCAATGCGTGTTGTTGTCGTTAATTATTCTGATGCGAATTGGGGAGTTTGGAAAGTTGCTGCGAGTTTTACGCCTTATACGTTGCATCGTTTAACGTTTGCGGAGTTGGAGGAAAGATCGTTGACGAATTATGATGTTATTCTTATTTGGGCGCGCGGTTGGCATCCAACTTCCAAACAAAAAGAACAACTTGACCTCGCCAGAAAACGCGGAACAAAAGTTTATACTTCGGCAACTACCCTCGACGAATCAATAGGACAAATGAACGTTACCGAACAACAAGCAAAAAAAATCAATGACTATATTGAACAAGGCGGAATAGATAATATTACTTCGCTTTTACATTATTTTGCTCATGAATTTCAAGGATATTCGGTTAATGTTCCTGATGTTGTTGTTCGTCCTAATGTCGGGTATTTTCATTTGGGGGATAAATTTTTTGAAACGTTTGAAGAGTATGAGCAGTATCTCGATTCGCTTCAACCAATGTTGAAAAAAGACGCGCCACGTGTTGCTATTTTGGGACCGATTCTTAGACCTTACGCAACACTTGAGCGTCAATCTCTTGATGAATTAATTGACAAGTTGACTCGTCATGGAGTTCGTGTTTATGCAATAAATGGTTTGAAAGAAAAGCCGGAGTTGTTGGAGAAATGTCAACCGGATGTTGCTGTCGTATTTCCGATAGGTCAAATATTATCCGGCAATGAAGGAAAGCGGATTTTAGAGCGTTTGAATATTCCTTGTCTCATCGCAATCAATATAATTGCTTCGCGCGAAGAATGGGAATCAGAACCAACAGCAATGTCCGGCGCGTATTTAAGTTTGTCAACAGTTCTTCCTGAAATGGATGGAGCAATTGAGCCGACGGCGGTTTCTACTGTTGATCTTAATGAGGACGGGTTGAAACTTCGCAATCCTATTCATGAGAGAATTGATCGATTTGTTCGTCGTATTCTTCGTTGGTCAAATCTTCGGCGTAAAAGCAACGCTGAAAAACGAGTCGCAATTGTTTATTACAAAGGTCCCGGTCATGCTGCGATTACGGCTAAAGGTCTTGAAACGGTGAAGTCGCTTTACAATACTCTTTTGCGTCTGAAACAAGAAGGATACAATTTAGGTGATTCATTTCCTTCTACTCTTGAAGAATTTCAACAACGAATTGACGTGGAAGGGCGAACAGTTGGGCAGTGGGCTGTTGGGGCGTTGGAGCAATTCGTAAAAGAAGGCAAACCAGAAATGATTCCCGCCACGCAATACTCAAAATGGTTTCAACAAGAAATACCAGAAAAACGACAACAAGAAATTATATCTCTTTGGGGCAACATACCCGGAAAAATTTTAACCGTCCAAGAAAACGAACAATCAATGATACTTGTAAGCCGAATTCGTTTTGGAAACATTGTAATTTTGCCCCAACCAACAACCGCCATTTTAACCGACGAAGAAATCGCTCAAGGTACTCACGACACAAAATCTATTCATGGAACAATGAAACCGCCGCCGCATTTTTATATTGCGCCTTATTTGTGGCTACAACATGGTTTCAAAGCGGATGTACTTGTTCATTTTGGAACTCATGGTTCTCTTGAATTTACGCAAGGAAAATCGGTAGCGTTAAGTGAGCAATGTTTTCCTGTAATTTTGATTGGTGATTTGCCGCACGTATATATTTATAGTATCAATAATATTGGTGAAGCTCTTCTTGCCAAGCGGCGTTCTGCTGCTGTGTTGGTTTCGTATTTAACGCAACCGTTCACTGAAGCCGGAATGTACGGTTCTCTTCAAACAATTTGTGAAAAAATCACTGACATTAAAACTGTCGAAGGCGATCAACTCAAATTAGAAATACGACGTTCTATTACTCGGCTTGCGGAAGAAAATGATTTGCTCCAAGAAATCGATGTCAAAAAAACAACACACGAAAATACAGAATTTTTATTGGACGACGAACAGATTGAAAAACTGCACGACTATTTACATCAACTTGAAGGCGAAAATGTCAATGACGGTTTGCATGTTTTGGGGCGTTCATGGACGGAAGAACAGATTGTCAAAACTGCTGTTGCTATGTTGGGAGACAGGGCGTTAAATGAAATCAAGTTGGATGATGATATTTCAAAAGACGATCATAATTATCTTGATAAGAAACGTGAAAAACTTTTAGACTTGGTGAGACAATCTTTGCTCTCTCCGTCTTCTTCTTTGGAAAGTTCGCCTATTGAAGAAACACCGCCGAAAGAAAAACCAACACGAAAACCCGCTAATGTTGCAAATTCCAGAAGACCGCAAAGAGGACAATCTATTCCTGCAACTGTTCCTGTTGTTAATCCGCTTGCGAATATTGGCAAGTATATTCGCGCACTTCAAGAATCACAAAACGCGGAATTGGATCGTTTTATTATGTCTTTATCGGGCAAATTTATTCCGCCATCTTCCGGCGGCGATGTAATTATCAATCCCGACGCTGCACCAACAGGACGCAATATTATGTCGCTTGATGTGGAATCTACGCCATCGGAGGAGGCGTGGACTGTTGCGGTTCGGCTTTCCGACGAGATTATTGCGGAACATCAAAAACAACACAACGGCGCATATCCGCGACGTATTAGTTGCACATTTTGGGGCGGCGAATACATACGAACACGAGGAACAATTTTAGCACAATCACTTTATTTTATGGGAGTCCGATTAGTGCGAGATTCGCGTGGTTCGGTGGTGTCGTTGGAAGTTATACCGTCGGAAGAATTGAAACGTCCGCGAATTGATATTTTCATTCAAACATCAGGACAATTCCGCGACGCAGCAGGTTCACGAATTGAATTGCTTAATCAAGCTGTAGAAATGGTGTCAAAACTTCCTGATGAACCATATCAAAATTTTGTCAAAGAACATTCGTTAAAAACAGAAAATATCCTAAAACGCAAGGGATATTCCGCAGCCGAATCTCGTGAATATTCAACGGCGCGTATTTTTGGTTCGCCTTATGCTGCTAATTATGGTACTGGAATTATGGAAGTCATAGAGCGCGGCGACCGTTGGGAAAATGATTCTCAGATTGCGGATAAATATATCAAAAATATGAACGGCGTATTTCGCAATGGTAAAGTTTGGGGTATTCCAATTGACGGACTCATGGAATCGCAACTCGACGAAACGGATATTATTCTTCATTCGCGTTCGTCCAACACGTGGGGACCGCTTCGGCTTGATCATGTTTATGAATTTTCAACATTGGCACTTGCCGTGCGATCTAAAACTGGAGTTGATCCGCAAATTTTATTCAGTGATTTGCGCAATCCTGAAAAAGCAAAAGTTACTCAAGCAAAAAAAGCAATCCGTGAAGAAACCAGAACAACTCTTTGGAATCCCAAATACATCTCCGCTCTACAAAAAGAAAGCGGAAACGCCGCCGCACAATTCGTCGAGACTATACGTAATCTTTACGGTTGGAATGTTGTTCAACCGTCAAGTATTGATGCGTCGCTTTGGGAAGAGACTTATCGCGTTTATATTGAAGATAAAAATAAATTAGGATTGCGAGAATATTTTGAAAAACAATCGCCTTATGCTTTGCAGGATATTACTGCGATCATGCTTGAAACTATTCGCAAGGAACTTTGGAAGGCATCACCCGAAATAATTGAAAACTTAACAAAAATTCACGCAGAATTTGTTGCGGAACATGGAGCGGGTTGTTCTTATGACACGTGCGCAAATAGCAAGTTACATCAGTTTATCGGAAATCATTTGACAGAAGAATTACAAGCAAAATATCAAAACTCATTAAATACCGCCCTACAATCAACTCAACCGCTTCCTGAAATCGAAGGAATTGAACTTGAAAAAAAGACGACTAAAATTGCCGATGAACAAGAACAAAAAGATTTTTCATTTGGAATTATCTTGGCAATTTTTTTAACGACAACCGTAATTTTAACAATGGGAATTTTTATTGGCAGAAGGGGAAAGTTACATGTTTGATGATTCTTTTTCAATTTGGTTGAGTCCTTTTGCGGAAAATGTAAATGCGCAATGGATAAATGTTACATTTATTATTCTTTCTGTGTTGATGTTTTTTTCCACTGCTCTTTCTATTGCTCGAGAGAAGAGTTGGGCAATGTATTTTGGAGCGGTTATATTTTTGTTGTTAGCTGGATATGGAACAGCACCTATTGCCGACGCTCGCTCGCCACGTGAATTACAACATTGGTTTGCGCAATCATCAGTACTTGCCACTTTATCAGCATTGCAGATTTGCTGGATTGGTATAACCGTTTTTTGGGCAGTCAAAGAAGAATTATCAATTGCCCCCCAAAAAAATAATATTGTAAAATTTCGATTGTCGTTGATTTGTTTTTTGGCAATTTTTCCGTCGCCGGTTTGGTTTCTTTTTCTGATTGGAATTGAGCAAAACCTGTTCATCCATTCAGAAACAATCCACCCGCAAACAATCGGAATAAGTTTATCGATTGTTTGTTGTTTTGTATTAACTTTATTGATTGGTGTTATTTTGTTGTTGTCAAAACGGACAAGAATAGGGTTACATTTATTGACGGGATGTTTGGTGTTGTCAATTTGTTCACTGCTTCCGGTGTTACCCGAAAAACTATATTGGAATCGCTCGGCACAATACGCAACAAATTCAAATGAGTTATTTTTGTTTGCCGGATTGATAGTATTTTTTATTTTGATCGGTATTATTTTTTATAAAAAGAAAAAAAATTATGACTAACGCTTTAACAATTCTTTCACACGTTTTTTATTTGATCTCCAACGCCTTACTTATTCCGGTTATGTTGGGGCTTTTATTCGGTTTTTTGTCTGCTCTTTTTATTTTTGGGCAAATGATACGCGAATTATTGGAACGACATTTTTTTGAGAAAACACGAAAAGAATGTGTTCAATTACTCGAATCGTCAGAAACGTTACCGGAAGGTTTAGTTGATGGTGGCGTGTTGACAGATGCGTTGGGCAAAATCAAAATTCACGCAGATAACAATTTTATCGTGGACAAAATCATCGCGTCAACAGAATCATATTGGGACAGAGAATTGGAAAAACTACAAACATGGTGTCGGCTAGGACCATCACTTGGGTTAATGGGAACGTTGATTCCGCTTGGACCCGGATTAGTTGCGCTTGCTGATGGAGATTTGAAAACATTGTCGAACAATCTGATTATTGCTTTTGCTACAACTGTTGTTGGTATTCTTATTGCGTTAATTGTGTCTGGAGTTCACACCGTCCGAAAAAATTGGTATCGCAACGATTCAATTTTACTCAATTTTGCCGCCGAAATCTTAACTGAAAAACAAAAACAACCAAAAGAAAACCAAAAAGGAAATCAACAATGAGACGTTTACAAAAAAAACAAAAACAATTTAAAACCAACACAGAAAACATTCCTGTTGATCCATTGAGTCATCTCGGCAATTTGTTTGATACAGCAATGGTATTTGCGGTTGCGTTTATGGTTGCGTTGCTTTCGTTCCTTCACATTCCAACATTATTACAAAACAACGACTATACCGTTATTACTAATCCGGGCAAACCAAACATGGAGATTGTTGTCAAGAAAGAAAACGTAATCGAACATTACGAAGCAACAGACCTCAAAGGAAGTGGCGAAGGTGTCCTTCTAGGAAAAGCCTACCGCCTCCCAGACGGACGTGTCATCTACGTCCCAACAGAATCCGAATCTGAATAAAGTTTTTTAAAAATCTATACCGAAGCCGGTATGGGCAGTAGGTTTCGCCCATGAACAAACGCTTCGCGATGCTACGCTTGCCGTGTTCAGCTTCCTGATTTTAAAACGGCTTCAGCATATAGCGGTACTTTTCAATATTTATTGTGTGATCTATAATTTTGTGATAAAGTTTTCCTTGTAATACTTCTTTTGTTGATGAGATTATTGTGTTTTATGCTGAAGCTATACCGGCTTCGGTATATTTTTTGTTGCGCAAAAACAATTAAATTTAAGAAAGTAAATTATGACAAACTCGACACAAGATAAATCTGAACATGTAAAATATCGTTCAAATTATTTGTTATTGATTTTTATTGCAATTTTTGCTGGAGTGATCGGTTGGTTTCTTTCTCAAAACCGACATATTTTGTTAAGTGATTCGGGCGGCGAAACCGAGCGTAAAATCCTCT
>JAIRTV010000015.1 GCA_031254675.1 Planctomycetaceae bacterium
CTATCCCCCCCCCCCCTGCCTTGCCCATTTTAAAATTGGGATTTTTGCAATAAATTTAGCAAAAAATCCAATAAACCATTTTAAAAAATGTTCCAATGTTGTGCTCCATTATTTTCTAATGTTTTTTCTAAAATTACTGCGATTCACTTACCGCAGACAAACGGTAAAAAAAATACATCGCAAGTAAAGTAATTTCAAAGTTTATGGAAAATCAAAACAAAAGTCAAGAGGTATTGTTGATTTTTTTCGGAATTTTTTTCTACTGTTCATGAATTATGGTACTGTTTCGAAAACATTCGAGCAACAATAATATTGTCTTTGTTGTTGAAACGCGAATATTCTTTATTCGATGTCCATTCTTGTCTGTTCACTATACTTTACAACGCCAATTTGAATTCTTTGAAATTTTCGTAATAAATATTATGCCGACATTTCTTCTTCATTAATTTCCATAGTTGCTCAATTACATTCCGATTCCCTCAGACTTCTTTCTGATATGATTACACAAAACAGAAATGTAACCAATCCGAAGGTTCGCGAAAAGATCCGTTCATTGACGGTGCGGAATAGATCAAATTTTCGTCGTTGTTTGGTGTTGTGCTTCTTCGATAAAGACAAGAATATTTTCAAGCGGGACATCGCCTTCAACCGCATGTGACGGAGATAAAATGTAACTTCCTTCCTTTCCCAATTCCAATAAACGTTGCGTTTCTTTTCGAACGTCTTCTGGTGTTCCGAATGGAAGAGTTCGCTGTGTGGACAGTCCACCGTGAAAAGTGAGCCGACCACGATATTTCGGCAACAAAGTGAAAACGTCCATCACTTCAGGTTGAAACGGATTGAAACAGTTCAAACCCATTGAAATCAAATCATCGAAAAGCGAATCAACTTGCCCACAACTATGAATGAACAGATATTTGTTACATTCTTTCCGAACCGTATCGTACATACGTTTCAATGGCGGTTGAATAAATTTTCGCCAGATTTTTGGTCCCATAATTAGTCCTTTTTGTTGTCCCCAATCGTCGCCGAAATAAACTCCGTCAATATCATATTGACATGCTTTGCGGATTTGGGCAATATTGTAATCGGCGATTTTTTCGAGTAATTGATGAACGAAATCAGGATAGGTAACGAAATCCATCAACAAATTTTCCATACCGCGAAGTGTCCACGCCCGCTCATAAAGTGAAAAACCGAGACGAAACAATCGAAAACGATCTGGATATTTTGTAATCTTTTTTTCGATGTCCATGAAAAAACGAGGATGTTCAGGATTAGGAAATTCGTAACCGGTTAAAGTCGGTTCTTTGAGAACAATTTCAGCGGGAATACCAATATCTTTTTCCGCTTTGCGATCCCATTGAACGCCGAAATAATCCTGAAAAATATCGTTACCGATATTGTCAAAAAAACCGATATCACTTCCCAAACCGAGAATATGATTCCCAAGTGGTTCTTCAATGTCATCGACACCGTAATGTGTTTTCAATTTTTCAGTCGCTTCCACTGTAAAAGAAAACGACCAAGGAACATAAGGCGGTTTTTGACCGTCCAGAACCAAACGAATAAGTTCACGTTTTGTCATGAAACAAAAATAAAAAAGGACGAAGGGAATAAAAAATACGGAATTATTATAAAAACATTATTACTCATAATCAACAATCCGGCAACCGAACAAGCCGCCAGCGGTATGACCTTGATGAGATTCCAGTCGAACAGTAATTTTTTCCTTGTTTTGAAGCCATTCGGAAGGCAGATCATGGGTTACATTGAAAAGACGATTTGGTGCTTGTTGATTAAGAGTTTGTGTTGCGATTTTTTGATTGTCTATTAAAATGTCAAAAGTTCGGTTTCCGTGATCACTTCCCCAATAGGTAAGAATTAATTGTTGCGGTTTTTCCGGTCGAATTTTCATTTCAAACGAAAACCAACCATCAACGGCATCTCTCCATTTCATTCCTCGCGTTTCGCCGGAACGAGTATTTTTACCCTGCAAGTTGTGATCACGTTCCGGTTGCATTTCGCCGATACGAAATTGATCGACCGTTCGCCGTTCCAACTGAATTTTTTCTTCTTCAAGACGACGAACGGTTGCTTCATGTTCCTGCCATGACGATTTCGAATAGAAGTCGAAATAGACCGCCTGGCGACGATGATGTAACTGATAAAATGGAACGAATTTTACCTCATTGGGCTTCGCCACATCAATCGTTTCAAAAATAATATTTTTGTCGGATAAACGTTTTAGCCATGATTCCGGCTTACGATTTTCCGTCACGATAACAGGAATAACGGTCAACGGCGTTTCTACACAACCAACATCGGCAGCAAGAAGAATAGGACCATAAAAAAACGCAACACGATTCGGATTATCCGGCATTGACTCTAAGTGAATATCGGCAACGAAATTTAAGAGAATTGTTGTTTCACCTGTCAATGATCCTGCAATTTCAATCAATTGGTTATGATTATCTTCTATGTTTTGTGTTTCGGATTTCCATTCACCGGAAATATTCAAATTCTTACAAATGGTATTTCTTGGTTTACGGATTTTCAATTTGAGATTCGATTTTTGTTCACTTTTCAGAATCAGTTTGACAGTTCCGGAATCGGGAAAATCAGTTATTAATCGGACTTTTATTTTCTTTTCGTGCCAATTAAGTTCTGATGCAATGATTTCATTAACATAGAGAATTTCATTTCCTTGCTCGTCCTGACTATGAAAATAAATACTGTCACCATATTGGGCGTGATTTTCCATACCGGTTCCATGACAACAAGTAAAATTATTGAACGGATTGGAATAAGTTTTGAAGCATCCTGATTGAAGTGGCATATAATATGTAACCATTCCATCCTCTGGATTTTGTGAGGCAAGAATATGGTTGAACAGACCTCGTTCATAAAAATCAAGATATTTCAAATCACCCGTCCATGAATAAAGATGTCGGGTTAATTTGAGCATATTATATGTGTTACATGTTTCTGCGGTATTAGGTCCCAAACGATCATTTAATTGACCGGGTTCGCCAAGATGTTCGTTTAAACTATTGCCGCCGTTGACGTAAGAATGAAAACCGACCATTCGTTCCCAATAAAATTCAACCGCTTTACGATACGTTTCGTTATTCGTCATTTCATAAAGACGAGCCAAACCAATAAATTTTGGAATTTGTGTGTTGGAATGTAAACCGGAAAGTGTATCAATTTCTTGTGCGAATGAATCCAACACACGATGATGATAAAATCGATGCGCTAAATCAAGAAATGATTTCGAACCGGTGATCGCATACAGTTCTGCCAGCACATCATTCATTCCGCCAAATTCACAATGTAACATTATTTCGAATTGTTCATCGTTTAATTGACTGGTTATCTGAACCGCCCAATCACCAAGTTTTCGGACAATTTCAAGCGCCTGATCATTGCCGCAATAACGGTACGCATCTAAAAGTCCGGCAAATTCTTTATGAAGAACATACCACGGTACCCAGCCGCCGTTAAGATCAAATCCTTTGGAATGAATTTTTCCGCGTGAAATTTCGGTGAAAATTCGTTCTGCTTCTGGAATAGCACAAACGAGACCGGTTTTGCCTGCGATTTGACATTCTGCCAATTCGTTAACAATATAATCGACTTTCTCTTTAAGCCTGCTGTCGTTAGTCGAAGCATACATCAAAGCACAACCGGAAAGATAATGTCCCAAAGAATGACCAGCACAACCTCTACTTTCCCAACCGCCATAAACTTCTGCTTTGGGCGTTAAACCGGCATTTTTACGAAACCAAGCAAGTAACCGATCCGGTTGTACAGTAAGGAGATAGGTAAGTTCACGTTGTTGAGCTTCATAAAACGGTCCGCTAAGGAGTCGGACTTCTTCCAACGGAAATGGAGACCGTTTTTGAGGA
>JAIRTV010000032.1 GCA_031254675.1 Planctomycetaceae bacterium
GTTCCCGCGATCATGGTTGGAGAGTTCGCGAGTCAAGACGGCAATGATTACGTGATGTTGGTCAATTGCAGTTTGGCGTATTCGGTTCGGTACGAACTCAATACCGTCAAAACGTATCAGAAAATCGAAAAATTTTCGCCAATTGACGGTTTGCCAACTCCGACCGATTTCAAAAAACATGGCGAATGGATTTTGCCGGGTCATGGAGTTTTGCTCAAAATGATACCGTAAAAGTTCGGAAATATTCGCTTAGATCGAATACATAGACTTTAACCTCTCCGAAACGCAAGATATTTCACGTTAATACTTATTTTGGAGAGGATTTTATTTGAACACGGAAGGCACGGAAAAATAAAAAAATTCCGTGTCTTCTGTATTTTCCGTGTTAAAAAAATGCAACACGAAACACGCGAAAAACTAGAGAAAGGGTCTGATTTTTGTTCATGTTTATTGCCGCAACGCCCACACAGAAATCAGACACCATTTGTAATCATTATCCTATCAATATTTGATCGGAAACCGATCATCAATATTTTGTGTAAATAGTTACGACAAATTTTTCCGGTCTGCTTCAGGAACATAAGGCATGAGTTGTTTTTCGGCAAAAATCGGTTCAAACTGCGTCATACGTTGGCGTCCGCCGATCATCGGAAGCGAAAGCATGTCTTCGCCAACCAACGGTTGAGCATAACGTACAAATTCATCGGAAACATCACAACCATTCGGTAAAATCCACGATGCCGGAAATGTACGTTCGCTGTTCGCAACCAATTCTAACGGTACTTTATCGTAACGAACATTATAAATGAAACCGGATTCACGCAAAATTGTTGACATTGATCCGCCTTGACCGGTTGCCGCAAGTTCCATGGCTTTCTGACCAAGCCGATAGGCTTCGTCCAAATCAATTGGCGAAGCGTACGCCATCGAATGACGTTGGTCAGTTCCCGGAACGTTGCCACGTGCTGAACCTTTTGCCGATAATCCTTTTTGATTCAAATAATTAACGACAATTTGCGCAACAGTCATTTGGCTTGCGCTGAAACTTGTATGCCCGAACGAATCCTTCACCGCCCCAACATCACCGACATGAAACCCTTCGCTGATAACCACAACACAACGCCCCGCTTGTTTCACCACCGCATTGACTTGTTCCGCTAATTCTTCCAAAGAGCAAGGACTTTCCGCTAAATAAATCAGAAGCGGGATTTTACGTTGAGGATCAGCCAAACGCGCCGCTGCCGGAATAAAACCGATTTTGCGACCCATCGCCTGTAACACCAATACCGGATCCGCCGGACAAGAACCTTTATTTTCTTCATTAGCGTACTGAATCGTGTGAAGCCAATATTTTGCAGTCGAACCATAACCCGGCGTATGATCAATCAACTTAAATTCGCTGTCGCCAACATCATTGTCAATCGTTTTTGGTACACCAACCGCCGTCAAATCAAGACCGCGTTGTTTTGCCAGTTGCGCAATTTTGTTGGCGGTATCCATGGAGTCGTTCCCGCCGTTGTACAGAAAATAACCAACTTGGTGAGTTTTCATCACTTCGATAACCCGTTCGAAATCTTCTTGTTGGTGTGATTTCAATTTGTAACGGCAAGTTCCAATAGAACCCGCAACCGGTGTGTAACGCAATAACGCAATTTCGTCATCCGGTTGCGCAGACAAATCGAGCAGTTCCTCTTTGAGAACGCCCTCAATTCCGTGACAGGCTCCATATACTGTTCCAATATTATCAAATTCACGCGCCGCCTCAATAACACCACGCAATGAACTGTTAATAACACACGTCGGTCCGCCACTCTGGGCAATAATCACATTCTTTTTCATAAAATTAAATCAAACAAAAGGTTCAAATCAAAATTGAAACTAAAACGCTAATTAACTATTTACTAGTTTTGTATTGTTGAAATGCTTCGGCAATTTCGGCGGATTCGGCATCGCCTTTATGAAACAAAATACGGTAACGAAGCGTAAACGATTCGCCTTTCTGCATTTTGTGTTCGCCGATTTTTTCGGTTGTTCTCTCGAAATCATGAACACCAAACGGATTCGCGGCGAAAAGTCCGTAATCACGAACATGCCAATACGTTGGGTAACGGAAACTCGATGGATGATTCAACACCGCAATTCCAAGCGTTTCCTCTTCCACCGTTCCGTAATAATCAACCCAATCGGAACGTTTCGCCCAAGTTTCACGGTCTTTAATTCCTTCGGCGTTGACGATATGCCCGTTCCAGTTCGCGTTTGGGTTACGTTTTTTTGCGGTTAAATCCATTGTTCCCGGCACACGCAATCCCAAAGTTCCTTCTTTCGTATCACCAAAAACAACCGAATCCTGAACAGATGTTACAGTTATATCAAAATCAATATAACGCATCTCGCCAAGAATACCGAAACAAAATTTCCGAACATCCGAGCAAACCGGTTTATTTTCCTGATCCAACCAATCGTTTTCCGTAATAACAACAGCGATATTGTTTTTGATTTCTGCCGTAACAAATTTCCGGTGAACGATTTTTTGTTTTTCCAAAGCCCAAAAATCAAGACCGTTTACATTTCCGTGCGTAAACCAAAGAGATCGGTGATGCGGATGATCTTTTGCTTCGGTTTGATCATTCCGTTCGAACATTGGAAAATCGCGAGTCATTTTTTTTCCGGTTGGTCCTAGAATCGGATAAATAATCGGAGTTCCTTTGTAATCGGTAATATAACCCGCAAAGAGTTGCGCATCAATATAAATATCGCAACCTTTATCGGTTTGTTTCAACGTCAGTTCCGCCGCATGGGATAAAGCACTGAGTACAAACACACAAAAAACAGCAGCAAAGAAAAATAGTTTTCGCAGTAACATTTTAATTAATAGTTGGTAATTGAAGAGTGAAAAAAACTTGAAACATCAAACCACAGGGTTCTGCGTTCCCACGTAATTTTACAAAATTTTTCCTCGCGTTCACAAGGAGGGTGTGTTAATTTGGCAAACAAAGTGAGCAACCTTTTAGCAAAACATTGCCCATCTTGTTTAGCAAAATTAACATATCCGCCCCGTGAACGGGGTTGGAAATTTTTCAAAACAAAACTTTTGGAATTTACCTTTATACTTTTTTAATCTCGTTGATTTAATTCGGCGTAGTCAATCCAAACGGACGGAACTGGTTCATATTGTTTGGCTTCTTCTTCTGTTTTTGGCGGTTCGAGTGGTCTGACCACGCGGAAACCAACATAAGCGGCATCGGTTACCCACCAGATACTTTGTGGAAATTGCGGGTCTTGTTGTTTCCAATTCGTTTCCGAATACAATCGCCGTGCCGAACGAAGATTTGCGGCTTCATCGTCTTCACAATTTCCGCCGCGAGCAACCTGACCAAAACCGTCGCCTTTGAGTGGTTTGACCGGCATTCCATACGAATTGGGTTTCCGATTTGTGTACGTTTTGGCATCGTACTGTTCGAGAACCCATTCGGACAAATTACCGTGCATATCGTAAAGTCCCCACGCATTGGGTTTTTTCGTCATGATTTTTTTGGAGGTTCCATCGCTGTTATCGAAAAACCATGCGTAATCACCGAGTTTACTTTCGTCATCGCCGAAAGAATAAGCGGTTGTCGAACCAGCTCGACAAGCATATTCCCATTCCGCTTCTGTCGGCAACCGATAATAACGTCCGGTAATCATGGTCAACCATCGACAATACAGTTGTGCCGCATACGCGGTCATTCCGCTGGCGGGATAACCGATTTTTCCCGCATTATCATGACTAATCGAACTAATATCATACGGTGGAGTCGGTGCCGCAAGAGCATCGGCTAATTTTTCCCGCTCAGTCAGATTGGACTTTTCCTTCCGACTATCCCGCAAAATTTTAAGAGCAAACTGTTCAAATTCTTTCCATGTTGCTTCGTGTTCCGCAATCCAAAACGGTTTGAGTTCGACTTCGTGTTGTGGGTTTTCGTCTTCGCGACGTCCTTCTTCGTTTTCTGGACTACCCATCAGGAATTTTCCGCCTTTGATGGGAATCATTTTGAACGTTTGGTCAGAACCGCTAATTTTTTCCAAATACGGTTGCATTTCGGATTCTGTTTGGGCGTTGGCGTTGTCAACCGGAACCGGCTCTTTGAGAAATTCAAGAGATGACTTGAAAAACGGATTTTTAAGATTTTCGCGTTTTCGCGCGGAAATTTCCTGAGCTGTTTTCGGTTCGGTATTCGCCATAACCGGAGCAGGAATAAACGATGTTTCTGTTGCGGAAATTTCGGGCGTAGCCGGAGAAGTCGTTCCTGGCGGAACCTGAGACGGCGGCAACGGTGATGGTAACGGTTTAGACGACTCACGACATTGACTGCCGGAAGCAATAACAATCAAAACCGCAAACAAAACAACTGTTGATATTTTTTTCATTCAGTGATCCTCGTAACAAGTAAAAGGAGAAAAAACTTAAAAAGCGAAAGTATTAACAACTTCCCGAACTTATCAGGAGTCAGGAATAAATGCCAAAACCTTTCGCAAAAACATTACGAAATGGATATTTTACAAACCTGTCAAGAAATTAAAAGGAGTTGCAAAGAAAATTCTCTAAATTTTAAGAATCAAAAAAACTCTCAAAAGAGTGATTTTGCTGAAAGGTACCCCTTGCAAAAAACTATTGAATGGTTTTAATAATGACAATTGCATGATATTGGTTGCGTGATATTGGCAATACACGTAGTACTCCTAGCTCAATTGGATAGAGCATCGGTCTACGGAACCGAAGGTTAGAGGTTCGAGTCCTCTGGAGTACGCTGTAAAGGGAAAATTTGATTGCGATAAGTCAAAATTTTCCACTGCTCGCTTCGCAAATTGCCCCCTTCTCCATTTCTAACATGGGAAGGGGGATTTTTTTATGTTTTATACTCTCCCCCAGAAAACTTGTTGAAATTAAAGGAAGTGCAAAGTAAGGCAGTTCATGGCTAAAAGATTGTCGCCTGCGGGCAACGGTTGAGCTTACCATTTATTTTTTTTCTTTTGGTAACCGGTTATCTTGTTCTTTGTTCCAAAATAACGTATATTGTCTTTCTTGTGTTTTTGTCGGTATGCGGATTCGATGACAATTTCTGTTGTTATTGATTCCGGTATTTTTTAGTGTGTTCAAAGTGTCCATAAAATTAGAGGTAATATTATCAGTAAAATTACCGTCATCGTGTCGTCAATTGGAACGAATGATAAAATTACAAAATATTTTCGTTCCGCTAACGATGTCGTGTTGGTAGGAAATTGAAATAGTGCCAATTGGTATTTTCAATTCTGTTCTCGTAACGGATTTCAAGTTTTATCGAACATTTTGAGTTTTTGAGTTATTTATTCAACCTTTTTGAGGAGAACAAATTCTATGAAAACCATTGTTGCTTGGATGAATATTTTCCGAACCTTTTCTTTGGTTTTTTCCGTTTCACTAACTATTGCCGTTATGCTTTCTGCTACGGTTGTCGCGGACGAGCAAGGTTTTGTGTCGTTGCTAACACCGCAACCCGGTGCTTCGTGGCTCGAAAACGGTAAACCGCTCAACGGTTGGGTTAAACGCGGCGGCGATGCTACGTTTACTGTTGAGGGCGATTCGATTGTTGGAAAACGCGGTCCCGGAATCAACACCTTTTTGTGTACCGAAAAAAAATATTCCAACTTCATTTTGACATTCGAGGTGAAATACGACATCGAATGTAATTCCGGCGTTCAATTCCGTTCCGATGTTCAATCACAAAACGGACAAGAACGACTCGTCGGTTATCAATGTGAAATCGTTACCGAAGGTGATACCGCCAATATTTACGATGAACATCGCCGAAATCGTTTTCTCGTTCCGCAAACACCGGAATTGCGAACGAAAATCAATCAGGCGTTCAAAAAAGATAATTGGAACGAAATTGTTATTCAATGTGTTGGTCCGTCGATTAAAACATGGTTGAACGGTGAAAAAATTGCCGATTTCACCGATATTGAAACCAACGAAGGTATTTTCGGGTTGCAAGTCCATTCCGGCGAACAAGGTCAGGTTCGATGGCGGAATATTCAAATTAGAGAATTGCGACCAACACCCTGGATATTATTGTACGCCGATAAAAAATTCGGCGAAGTCGAAACCAAACCGGTTGGCAAATGGGAAATTCAAGAAGACGGTTCGCTTCGCGGCACCACCGAAGAAGGACAACCCAAAGATGGAATGTTACTCAGCAAAGAATCGTACAAAAATTTCGCCGCTAAAGTCGCCTTCAAAATGATCACCGGAAACAGCGGATTGTATTTTCGCGCAGAAGAAGTTGATAAACCTTATTGGCTAAAAGGTTTTCAATGTGAAATTGCTGTCGGAGGCGATACTGCCGGACTTTGGGAAGTTCAGGGGCGTGGTTGGGTTGCCAAAAATGTGGAACTCGCCAAAGAAAAATACCGAACCGCCGATTGGAATGAAGTTGGAACGGTTGCAGTCGATGATCATTTGACCACGTTCCTCAATGGTTGGACAATTGTCGATATTGACGATCCCAAATGCGCCAAAGAAGGAAAAACCGGTTTGCAACTTCATGGCGGCGGGAATCAAGGTTGTTTGTTCCGCGACTACTATATTATGCCGCTCGATGAACACGCCGTCGAACTCATTAAAAAATAAAGTCAGGAATTTTGTAAAATATTACCCTGAAAATTAAGAACAAAAAATCATTTTCAGGGTTACTTCAAACAACCTTTCGGCAACTCAGATAGGTAATCTTTCGGCAACTCAGGTAGATAACCTTTCGGTAACTCAGGTGGGTAACCTTTCGCCGAAAGGTTACGTCGGCGATAGCCGACTTGCCTCTTGTAGTTAATAGTTAGTAGTGAATAGTGAGTAGTAACGCAAGCGGAGTTATGACCTTGCGACAAAAATTCCGTTTACGACACTATCAACTATTAACTCTCAACTACTCGAATAACGGTCTGTAGAATACCGCCATTTAGATAATATTGTAATTCAATCGGCGTATCAATACGAACTTTAACTCGAAATTCCGTCTCACTAAAAAGATTGGCTTTAACTTCGCGTTCCGCCTTGACGGTAATTTCGCTACCCGGTACAAAATCCTTGCCAATCTCCGGAATAGTAAATTCTTCGTCACCCACCAAGTTGAGCGATTGCCATGTCGCTCCGTGAACAAATTCCAGCGGCAACACTCCCATCCCCACAAGATTTCCACGGTGAATCCGTTCAAAAC
>JAIRTV010000039.1 GCA_031254675.1 Planctomycetaceae bacterium
CCTTTCGCCGAAGTTTTTTCACCCACGGTTGCGTTGCCGATAGGTAACTATGCCCCTATTTCCAGCTGGCAATCAGATTCCAAACCGTTTGGCAACACAAATTGCCAGCCGAAACACAGGGTCAAGTCGGCTATCGCCGACGTGATGTTTCGGCGAAACATCACCCACCTCGTTTACCGAAATTAACACACCACCCCACGAACGCCGGGGAATTTTTACTTGATTTTTTTCGATTTAAATGTATGCTGATTCTATGGATAAAAATGATAGATGCTGATATAATAAGATTTTCGATCTTTGACAATTAGATCAGGAAACATGTTTTAGTGTTAGATGAAAACGGTTTTGTTTCAGTTGATTTACTTTTAAAAGCATTAAGAAAAACGAAACCAGGTACAAATGTAACTCTTGATGATATCATTCAAATTGTTACATCATCCGAGAAAAAACGTCATGAAATTATTGGTGACAAAATTCGTGCATTATATGGTCATTCCTGTATTTCCATTGCGGAACAAATTGCAGTTTCGCCACCAGATTATTTGTTTCATGGTACGTCACGAATAAATTTGAAAGCGGACGATATTCGCCAAATTTCAAAACGAAAACTTTAAAACAATCAGAAAAATACCCTATTTTTTACAACAAATAAAAAAACGAGAAATATTATGACTTTTCAGAATATTGAAACTTTATCTTGGATTGGTGATCGACATGGTTGGTTACGAATGATTGATCAAACGTTGTTGCCGACCGAATTGCGTGAAATTGATTGTCGCCAGGTGGAAACTGTTTGGGAAGCGATCAAAAAACTTCGTGTGCGTGGCGCTCCGGCGATTGGAATTGCGGCGGCTTATGGAGTTTGTGTTGGTTTGCAAACACTTCCGCAAGAGGTTGATTTCAATGTGTTTAGAACGCGGCTTAATGAAGTGGTTGATTATTTGGCGTCGAGTCGTCCTACGGCAGTGAATCTTTTTTGGGCTTTGAACCGGATGAAAGCCAAAGCCGAATCGTTTTACGATTCGAAAAATATTTCAGAGATTCGTGATGCTCTTTTTTCTGAAGCGAAAATGATTCATGAGGAAGATCGCCGAATTTGTCGGGCGATTGGTAAGTTCGGTCAAGAATTAGTGCGAGACGGCGACACTTTTCTAACGCATT
Source organism: Planctomycetaceae bacterium (assembly GCA_031254675.1). GTDB lineage: Bacteria > Planctomycetota > Planctomycetia > Pirellulales > Thermoguttaceae > WRKP01. The sequence continues at coordinate 1,162 of JAIRTV010000039.1, forward strand.
GCAATGCGGGGGGGCTTGCTACGGCGGATTATGGTACGGCGTTAGCGGTTTTCTTTGCGGCAACGGAAATGGGCAAGAAAATCAGTGTTTATGCGGATGAAACACGACCATTGCTTCAAGGGTCGCGTCTTACCGCGTGGGAACTGATGCAACGCGGTATCGATGTAACACTTATTTGTGATTCGATGGCGGCAACGGTTATGAAACAAGGTAAAATCAACGGTGTTGTTGTTGGTGCCGACCGAATTGCCGCCAACGGCGATACCGCAAACAAGATTGGAACGTACAGTGTTGCCATTGCTGCTCGAACGCATCGTGTTCCATTTTATGTGGCGGCGCCGGTTTCGACTTTTGATTTAACACTTACCGACGGTAACAGTATTCCAATTGAGGAACGCGACGCGGAAGAAATTTGTAACGGTTTTGGAAAACAAACCGCTCCGCAAGGTGTGAAAGTTTATAATCCGGCGTTTGATATTACTCCGGCGGAATTGATTACCGGTATTATTACTGAACACGGTATTATTTCACCAGTCAAACGTGAAAATATTGCAAAAATCGTTCAATTATAATTCAGCAACAAAAATCCTGTATGATTCTGTACTGTTTCCGGATTTCCGGTATTGGTTGATTTTCTTGATTATTCTATTTCCATGACAGATATTGTGATTCAGATTGAACATGTGAGTAAAGAGTATCAATTGGGAGTGCTTGGTTATGGAACGTTAATGCACAATTTGCAATCCGCTTGGGCGCGTTGGCGTGGTAAAGAAGATCCCAATCAACCGATCCATGCTGATCAATCAACACGTTTCCAACGGTTTCTCGCTTTGGACGACGTTTCTTTTCAAGTGAAAGCGGGAGAAACGCTTGGTCTTATTGGAGGTAATGGTGCTGGAAAATCGACATTGCTCAAAATTTTGTCACGAATTACTGCGCCGAGTCGCGGTCAAATGATTGTTACCGGACGCATTGCTTCGCTTTTAGAAGTTGGCACCGGTTTTCATACGGAATTAACCGGACGCGAAAATATCTTTTTGAACGGTGCCATTCTCGGAATGACTCGCCGCGAAATTTTGCGTCAATTTGATCAAATTGTTGATTTTTCCGGCGTGGAACGATTTCTTGATACACCGGTGAAACGTTATTCTTCGGGAATGTATGTTCGTTTGGCGTTTGCGGTGGCTGCCCATTTGGATGCGGAAATTTTGTTAGTTGACGAAGTGTTGGCGGTTGGCGATGCGGCATTTCAGAGAAAATGTCTGGGACGAATGCAAGACGCCACACAAAATGAAGGTCGAACCGTATTATTCGTTTCGCATAATATGGAAGCCATTCATCGGCTTTGTAACAGGATTGTCCTGCTCGAACACGGAAAAGTACAACTCGAAACTAATAATGTTACGGAAGCGATTACTCGTTATTCCGGTGCGGCGTTACGTTCCGGCAAACCGTGTTTGTGGATAAACGAACACCAAAAGTATCGCGATTCTTTGTTCACTCCCTCGCGAATTCGTTTGACAAACAACCAACACGAAACTCTTACCGAAACAATTCATCCCAATCACGAAGTTTATGTTGTTATCGAAGGCATCATTGAAAAACCCGATCCCAATTTGGGCGTGGGCTACGTTCTTTTCTCCGAAAATGGAACTGCCTTGTTCACGACAACACAACACGATATGATTTCCGAAAAAGTTTCGTCTCCGGTTGTTGGTTCGGTAACATTTACTTCAAAATTGCCGACACACTGTCTTCACACGGGAATTTATACGTTATCGCTTTATGTACATCAATATCGGGTACGCAATCTTATTGATCCGGGCGGGCAAACGATTAGTGTTACATTTCGAGTTGAGGGAGTGCCGGGATGTTCGCCGTATTGGGAACAACCACGCTGGGGACATTTCGCTCCGGTTATTCCTTGGACAGTAACATCCGCTCCCATCCCTAATACCCAATAATAAAA
>JAIRTV010000505.1 GCA_031254675.1 Planctomycetaceae bacterium
CAAATTTCATAACTAGTTATATCAAAAAGATTTATGATCCAATTTTTCTCAATTTTTGCACATTACAAAACAAAAAATAGACTACCAAAAAGACACGCAAATCAACGTATCTAAATTACACTGTACAGCTAGAAAGCAGACTTATTGGATAGTTACATTTTTTCAATCGTTATTTCGAAGGGCGTTCAAATTGATAGAATCCCGATGGGAGATGTTTAATGTTACCGTCATCAAGGTCAACAACGGCTTCCGTTCCAACCGGTACGGTAATGTTAAAAATAACGTTACCGTTTTTCAAACGCCAACCACTTTTAATCAAACCGTAAGGAGTTTCCAATGTTGCGTTGACATGAGTTAGATGTTTTACGACGGATGGACGAATCGAAAATTGACGATAACCGGATTTGTCGGCAAGCGGTTCGATTCCGGCAAGACTCTTGAAAAACCAACCGGAAATGCCCGTGTAAGACGTATGAATAAGTGTTCGGTTGGCTCGTGACGCCAAGTTAATTTCCCACGCTTCCGGTAAAGTTGTTGCGCCTTGACTTACAAAATAACCGTAACCGGGATAAGTTGTTTTGGCAAGAATTTCCGAAACAATTTCCTGAAAACGCGGATTGCCGAAAAGAATTTTGAAATACGGATAACGCCCAAAACTTCCAACATCGAAATAGGAACGTTCACCAGTCATTGCCTTTTCCAGATGATGGAGCATTGCCTCCCGCATATTTTCTGGAACAATTCCAGCATAAAGCGCTACAGCAGTTCGTAACTGATCTCCATTTACGTAACCGTCGATTGAAGTGTCGTAATATTTTTCGTGCGTTTTTTTACGAATCATCGCCAGACGTTCACGATAAACCGATGTTTCCTGATCACGCCCCAACTCTTCAGCAATTTTGATCCATTGCTCAAGCGTCATTGCGTAAATGCAATTATTGTAAAATATTGCAAGAACGTTATCGCCCATTTCCAACCGTCCACCAGGCAATAACCAATCACCAAGAAAATGACCGGGATTCTTGGAATATGGCGTTAATTGTCCGTCAACAACATAATTGTTCAAAAATTCGAGCCAATGTTTTCCAGGTTCGTAAGCGGCTTCAAGTATTTTTTTGTCACCGTGAGCGAGATAATGTTCCCACGCAACCGTTGTAATTGCCGCACCGCTTAGCGGACTTCCATAATCGTCACAAATTTGTGGGGCAACAACACAAAATTTACCGTTAGAAAATTGGACATCTTCCCAATCGCGAACATTTTTCACGTAATACGCCGCCGAATCAAAGCAAGGTAAACCGAGTCCCCACATTGTTTGAAACGTTCCTTCAGCGGCGTAGCCGAGCCGTTCGCGATGCGGACAGTCAACCGTAACACCTTCCGGTGTACACATTTCATAAGTAAAACGATCAATCTCATAAATTTTGTTCCAAAGCGGTTCAGAACATTCAAACGAACCCGTACGTTTTCCCGCACTCGTAATAACGTAACCTGTTACGTCGGAAAGTTTTGGCGGTTGTTTCAGTCCAATAAAATGAACATAACGCCCACCAAAATAATTAAATCTGTTGCGAAATTTTTCGTCGTTTTCTCCGCGTGCGATATAACGTTGGCGTTGACTAAATTCACAAATCACAAATGAACCGACTTTTTCGCCTTGCACGCCGTCGGCAACCTGACTATTGTTACTGATTTTAATATCAACAACATCTCCCAACGCAAGACCGTTAAAAGTCGCATCAATATATCCGACAAATTGTTCACCCATATCAAATCGCCAGATTGTATGACCATCATCTGTTTTGATAGGAACAATTTCTATTGCCGAAACAGTTTTGATAACTCGTGACGGTTCCATCATTTGCGCGGAAAGAATCGGTTCCGTGCCGTTTTGTAATGGTGAAATTTTTGCGGCGTTTGTCCAAGTGTCATCATTAAACGCAACACAATTCCAATCAGAACAATAAGTCCGTCCGTCAATTTCTTCGCCGCCAAATTCATTGTATCGAAAATTGCCGCCATAATAACGGCTGTAACTTTCGGCACATTTCCATGACGTATCACTTTGTAACGAGAAATTGTTTCCGTTCTTTGTTGTTGCGTTAAGTTGCAACAAAAATGCTTGATTGACCTGTTTTGCGAAACCGTTATGCCGTGTCCAACCGGCGTCATACCAAAGAGCGATTACATTGTCGCCTTTTTTGAGCAGAGAAGCAACATCATACGTTACGTAAAGAACACGTTTGTCAAGCCGCGAAACCACCGGCGTGAGGACACGCTCATCCGCTTTCTGACCGTTGACATACAATTCGTGATAACCCATTGATGCCGCAAATACAAACGCCGAAGCAATTTCCGTATCAAGTGTGAATTTTTTACGAAACCAAATTTGTTTATCCGGTGTTGTTTTCGGATGTTGAATCCATTCACCTTTCCAATCGGAGCGTTCGAGTAATCCGGCGGAAAAACGTGCGATTTTACTCCACGATGACGGTTTGCCGTCTTTATCCCAAACTTGTACTTTCCAATAATAATCCTGACCCGACTTCAATTTGAAACCACACGGAACAAGATGAGATTGATCTGATTTGACAATTCCACTGTCCCAAACATCAGCGGTTTCAAGCTTTTCCGGCATTGTCGCTACGAGAATTTGATAAGCCGTTTGATGTTGACCGCGTGTGTTTTCCGTATCAATAATTTTCCAACTCAATCGTGGTTCCGGCGTATCAATTCCGAGCGGATTGGTCAAATGTTCGCAACGTAATTCCGATACAGTTACCGCTTTCGTTTCCATCACTGAAAACGTAACAATTATAGTGACTAACAGTAATAAAAATAATCTCATTGATAATTCCCTTCGTAAAAGCAAAATGTAAGTAAACTGTAATTGATTACAAAAATAAACAAAAAATCAAAAAGAGTAGGGAACTTTTTATTGTTCCCATACTCCCTTGTTCATTGTACTCGAAAAACAAACATTAAAAAGACGGAATGGTATTACCGTCGTCAACATTTCCCAATTTGGCGAGAATACTATTTATGTTGGCGTCTAAGGGACCGGTTGGTATTGTTACGGAAAGTGCTTTGACGGTACCATCACCAAAAAGGAAAATACAAATTCCAGCATGACAACCACCCCACTGAGCCGGATCTCCTTCCATATAGAAATTCGTAGTTCCGGAAAGATTCATATTGTTACAAATCATGGCGTTGAACGAACGTGCACCGGAAATCCCCGCCCAAGAATAATGTCCTAAAATAGAACAATCTCCTGTTTTAGGGCGATTAGCAGAATCATAATTGCTACATAAACCGACATTATCACGTGGAATAAATTTTTCGCCGACAAGAATTTGATTGGATGTCCCATCGCTGAGCCGAGCAAAAGTATCACGTGGCAACCATGATTCCGGTACACCGGAAGACCAGATCGCACCCCGAAAAGGACTCTTCATCTTTTCGGGACTATGTGTTGCGGTTGTTCCTCCAGTAGCTTCATTCCAAAGATCAATATATCCGGGATCTCGCATCCAACCAGACCAATCTCTCGCTTGACGACCAACTACAATCGCGTAATCGCCTTGCGTTCCCAACGTTTCGGCGCAATGTTCATCGCTGACGGGACCGGTGAGACCAATAAGCGTAGTCGCATTTCCCCGACGTGAAGGACAACGATAACCGGAAATAGATTGAAATGCCGGTTGTTCATCTGTCGGGGACAGCGTGTTCCAAAAACGCCCATTTCGCAA
>JAIRTV010000103.1 GCA_031254675.1 Planctomycetaceae bacterium
CGCCAGGATGATTACTTTGTGCCGATTTTGTTACCATACTGATTGAAACCGGAGCCACCGTTCCCGGATTGATGAATAAATCAATAGTGGGACTCCAATGTGTGAACACATATCCTTCACCAATGTGAGTTGACATAAAAAAGACATTTAAACATTTGTCTTCAAGATTGGCAATTCCAGTTCCTACTGTTGCCGATATTTTTGTTACGGCTGTACGTTCTATCAACATGACCGTATTGCTGGTTCCGTCAGTAATTGCCGATAAATCGTAACAACTTCCTTTGTGAAAAACTCCGTTGACTTTGGATCCTGTACTGGAACTATCAGATCGTACATAACGTTCCGGTAAAGCCACGTAGGAATTAGGTTCACTTGTTAATCGTCCTCCACCATTAACTGAATAATCTTTAAACGTTCCGAGTGGAAAGTTCTTTTGGCTTGAAGGACAGACAAAAAAGGAAGGCGCCGATTCTGATGCTTCCTTATTTGCAATATCTCCAAAAGCAGCAGTGTTTACTCCGATATTATCAACTTTAGAAACAGGAGTGTAAGATGGTTTACCAAAATTCACCTTTTCCCAAACAGCTTGTGCTTCAGCATACGGTAAAATGAAAACCGGCCAACCTAGCATACATGTATAGGTTTTTACTGAAACACCATTCACTGTTACAGTATTATATGCTGCGGTTTCTGAACCACTGTTGTTGTTTTGTTGGGGAGCTGGAGGATCGGAAATCTGTAAATTTCCCGGCGGTAACGTCTGAAGTGTATCGTGATAGTTATGCATCGCGATTCCAAATTGTTTCATATTATTGGAACATGATATTCGTCTTGCCGCCTCGCGTGCGGCTTGAACCGCCGGCAACAGAAGAGCGATTAACACGCCGATAATCGCAATCACCACAAGAAGTTCGACCAACGTAAAGCCAAACCGCAAAGAATGTGAAAGAGATAAGAATTTTTTGGAATAGCGCCGAAAAATCGACCACTCTCCACTATCTGTTCTCAACTCTTCACTCCAGATAGCCCCCCCCCCCCTGCTTTGTGTAATTTACCAAGCTTAACATTTGACTTTTCGCAAAAAATATTGCGAAAATCCCGACAACATATCTCACTAAATTTTCCATTGTCCTAACTCCTTTTTTATAGAGTTTATTGAAGTAACTAATAGATCAAGATACAATACCTGACCAACATTATTATGACAAGTTTAATTTGTCGTTTTCTTTATGTCAATAGAAAAATATATGATATATCTTAAAAAGAGTATGATACATGTTATAATTTTCGCAAATTCCAATGAAATATTACCAATTTTTCCTAATATTCATAGGCTGGTTGTCAACATGGACAAAAAAATTGCGATTGTCATAAATTACAACTAATCGTTCACAAATCATCTGTCTTGGATAAATTGGTACGAACGATCAAATTTTTATGGCTACAGACTTTAAGAATTACTATTTTTTTCCGAGAAAACGTTGACGTTGGAAAAATTTGGTTAGGATTGTTCCACAGGGTTCGGCGAGAACTCCAGAAATCACTTCGCAACAATGATTAAGCCGACTGTCACCAAGTAACGAAAAAAGAGAATCAACAGCTCCCGCTTTAGGATCTGAAGCACCATAAACAACCATCGGAATCCGAGCTTGCAAAATCGCACCAGCACACATAGGACAAGGCTCCAACGTAACATAAAGAATACAATCGTCAAGACGCCACGATGAAAGAGCTTCAGCCGCTTGAGTAATTGCAATCATTTCAGCGTGCGCCGTGGGATCGTGTAACTGTTCGCGCTGATTGTGAGCAGACGCAATCATACGAAAATCACGATGCAATATCACCGCCCCAACCGGAACTTCGTTTTCTTCCGCCGCTTGATGTGCCTCTTGTAACGCAAAACGCATAAAATGTTCGTGAGACGGATCGTGTTGATTCATAGTGTTTGGTCGTTTAAGTCTATTGGTAATTTTTGTGTTACAATTTATGTTTTGCGAATAAGAAGAACAGAAAATGTTTGGTTAACAGTACGTAACACAAACGACAAATCACAAAACAAAAACCATAAAATTCATCGAACCGTTCCGAATTCATGGACGGCTTCGACCAGAGCAATTGCATTTTCGACTGGCGTTTGCGGCATGATCCCATGACCAAGATTAAATATAAATCCCGGACGCCGTTCGACTTGCCGCAAAATATGCAGAACCGCTTGCCGAATCAAATCACGATTGGTTAATAACATTGCCGGATCAAGATTGCCTTGAATGGCGTAATTCGATCCGATCATTTCCCACGCCCGCTTAACCGTAACACGCCAATCAATGCCAATAACATGTCCTCCGGCATCACGAATATCCGTCAACAATACAGGATTCCCCGGTGCGAAATGAATAATAGGCGTACCCGGTACAATTAAATCAATCAACATCCGTGAATAAGGTTTAACGTATTTTTTGTAATCTTCGTCGGAAAGACAACCAACCCAACTGTCAAATAATTGAACAATCTGAACACCGGCATCAATTTGACTATTCAAATAACGAGCAGTGGAAATAGCAAATTTTTGCATTAATTCTTGCCATTCGTTTGGATAAATGTGCATAAACGCTTTCACTTGTCGAAAATTTCGACTGCTACTACCTTCGATGGCGTAAGCCGCCAAAGTAAACGGGGCACCCGCAAAACCAATCAATGGTAATGAATCATCAAGCCCTTCACGAGTATATCGAATCGTATTCATTACAAATTCCAGAGGTTCTACAGATTCAAGTTCGCGAACCAATTTGACGGCGGACGAATTGCGGATAGGATTACTAATGTTTGGTCCTCCATCCGGTTCGAATACAAGTTCGAATCCCATCGGTTCCAGAATGAGCAGGATGTCCGAAAAGATAATTGCCGCATCAACGCCAAGACGTTGAACCGCCGTAAGCATCACTTCGGCAGCAAGATCGGGAGTTTTACAGAGTTCTATAAATGATACATTTTCTCGGACTTTTCTGTATTCCGGCATGTATCGACCAGCTTGACGCATTAACCAAACAGGCACAGAGGTCGTTTTTTGACACCGTGCCGCCCGCATCATTGGGCTGTCTTCCCATTTTTTTTTCATAAGTCGAAATTCCTGATAAGTTTAGATTGAAAGGATGATCGTTTTATTTGTTGCACTATTATTTTCTAAAGAAATGATTTTCAGAGAAAATATTCACTGAAATTATATCGGTTGGTCTTGAAAAATTCAAGGCAAAACACGAAAAACGTCAAATTTAGAATTGACATTTGCCAAAAAACGCAACGTTTTTGAAATTATACTCTAGTCGTTTTGAAAATTGTCTGAATTAGCGATATGAAATTTTTCGGTCAGCAACGTATTCAACGCCGGCAAGTATCTTTTTCTGCGACGAAAAAAATTCTTACACGCATCAAAAAAATCTGGAAATTTTTCGTAATATTTGTTATACA
>JAIRTV010000110.1 GCA_031254675.1 Planctomycetaceae bacterium
GCATTATTTCACGATCTTGTGCCGAAAGCGGTACCACACAACATAATAGGACAACCAAAAAAATAAACCGCATTGTTTTCTTATAAAATTGAAAATCTGTTGTCATGTGGGAGGAGTGAGTTGTGATTTTGGAGTTGGTGCTACCAACGAATGACATGTTGCGAACATTCGTGGATACAATAAATTTTAGAAGTTCCCGTCAAATTCTTGCGGTGAAAAACGCCGCTTGCGGGACAAATTGCAACCCACAAATAAAAAACAATCAATCCGTAGAGGCAACGATTTCTCTCATGGCAACATACGGACCCATTGATCGGGTTTTATCGACGATTTCCGTAATAAATTTCTGAAACTTGGCGCCTTCTGCGGCGGAAATCCAGGAAAAATACACGCGATTTGTATCAATTCCGAGCGTGTTCAATAATTCCCGAAACATAATCCAACGTCTTCTTGCGTGAAAATTACCGCTTGTGTAATGACAGTCGCCCGGATGACAACCACTCACCAACACCGAATCGGCTCCGTTTTCGAATGCTTTGACAATGAGGTTAAAATCAATTCGTCCTGTACAGGGAAGCCGAATAATTCGTATATTGGAAGGATATTCCAAACGACTTGTTCCTGCAAGATCGGCACCTAAATAAGTACACCAATTACAAACGAACGCGATGACTTTGGGCTCAAATTGTGTTGAGGGTAATTCGGCGGACATCTTTTCTAGTGAGGGTTGAGTTTGGAAAAAAATACACGCAAACTATTCACGTAAAACATCAACAATCTTTTAGGATTTTGTTTAGGTTATGAGTTGCCTTTATTAGTTCTGATGAAAAGGAGAAAGACAATATAACAGGAAAAACAGGTTTTTCAAGAGCCGATTTTTCAAGAGATTGTGTTTTCGATTGCCTGGAATTTTTATTATTGTTCGCAGGCTGGAGTGTCCATTTCGACAAACAAGGTACACAACCCATATTGAGTTAAGTGTTAAATTCTTTATTTAGCGGAATTTTCGTTGAGATTTTCGTTGGGAGTGTTGTGGGGCTTCTTGTTGTGGTTCGGGTTCTTCAATTTTGTGCGTGTCGATAATTTTATCGAGTTGTTCAAAGTTATCTTTCCGGCAAATTTGTAATATGACGCTATTGATAATTTCATGATTGATTGTTTCCTTTTCCGTGTTGCCGACAACGCTGTTAATATTGTCAACGTTTTCATTATTGATATTCTTTGCTATTTCGGTTGTGTGATTTTTTGTGAAAGGGGGTGTGGAATAAGTTTTGAGGCAGCGTAATGCTAATTTGTTCATTAAATTGTAATGTCTTGCTTCTCCCCGTTCTTCGACCCATTTTGGACCTTTGACGAGTAGTAAACGATCGAACTGATTCCAATACGGAGCGACTATTCGGAGTAATGGGACGAGTCGCGCGACGGCACGAATTGTGAGCGTTGTGAATCGTGTTCCTTTCCGCCTTGTTGCGAGAATTGTTTCGGCTTTGCCGTGATGAACCGGAATATTGAGCCGCAATTCGTGAACGATTTCGCTGAGAGCCAATGCTTTCTTGCCGGTGGCGTCGCAGAGTTCGATTTGTAGATCGGGTCTTAGAATTGCTAAAACGATTCCGGGGACTCCGCCGCCGCTGCCGACATCCAATACACGTTCATTTGGTTTCAAGAAATCGCCCAACGCCATCGAATCAACAAGATCACGCGAAACGAATTTATTGTAATCTGTATGTCTTGTTAGATTGAGCCGAGAGTTCCAATCCCAGAGTAGATGACAATATTCGTTAAGTTTGGTGGTTGTTGTTTTGGGAACGGCAATATTGAAACGTTGCAAGGATTCGGCGAGCGAATATTGCGAGGTGTTTTCTGCGGGAGCATCATTGGAGTTATCCATTATTTACCAACCTATGACCATATTGGATTCGATAATTTTTTTGGCTTGATCTAGATCGGTGCCGGTTTGTTGCATGTAGAGCCGGATGGCGTGAACTTTATCGCCGGCGGCTTTTGACAAGCAATCCCGTGCGGTATCGCAGGGATCGGCTGTACCGTTAATTCCGAGTGCGGATTTTGAGATCACCCAAGCGTCGCGGGGACGTCGCGTAATCCGAATTGCTTCTTCGGTGGGATAATATTCATAAAGAATTCCTCGTGCTCCTTCTTCGTCCTGAGCCCAAGCGATAACAATGTGAGAAAGAGTTTCTATTTCAAATAGCGGCATAAATTTTTTGTAATGGTTGAAATGGATCAAAAGAAATCAATCAACAGTTTTCCATTTTACCCGATCTCTGTCTGTCTGAAAAGTCAGTGCCGAAAATGGAAGAAAAAACACGAAATAGTGTTATTGTTTTGTTGAAATTGCTTTGATATGTTGTTATTTGTTTTGGGTCAAAGATTTTTTTTGTTGTGTTTGATGATTGTGGGGTAATGATGTTTGGCGTGATTCTTCGCGGGCGAGTCCTGCGGCGCCGATGTAACCGGCGGCGGAACCGAGAATAGCAAAATCGATAACAATTTTTTCTGCAATTGCTTTGAAGGCGCGATTTTTGACTTCGTTTGTAACTTGTTTGAGAAAGTGTTGACCGAGTTGAGTTTCCCGACCGCCGAAAGTCATGGCGCCTCCTAGCAAGATGCATGCGGGATCGATTGTATTGATGAGGGAGACGATGCCTAGGCTGAGATATTTTGCGGTTTCCATGATAATTTCGTAGGCTAATTTGTCGCCGTTATTTGCTTCGTGATAGACGATTTTGGCGATTTCGCTGAGTTTTGTTTCGGGAGAGATTTGGGAGCGGATGGAGGATTCGCGGTGGTCGGTGAGGTTGATCGTTCGCCGTGCGACGCCGATTGCGCTGCAATAGGCTTCGAGGTGTCCGCGTTGTCCGCAACCGCAGAGCAAGGCGTTTTCGGAGTTATCGATGACGAGGTGTCCGCATTCGCCGCCGTAGCCGGTTGCGCCGTCGATGGAGCGTCCTTCGATGATAATTCCGCAACCGATTCCGGTTCCTAATGTTAGGAGAGCCATACTTGGTTGTCCGCTTGCGGAGCCGACCCAATATTCGCCGTAAGCGGCGGCGTTGGCGTCGTTGCAAAACAGGACGGGGATTTGGGTGAGTTTGGCGAGTTCGTCGCAGATGGGAAATCCTTCCCAACTATGCAGATTGGGAGGTTGCCGAAGTTTTCGAGTTGTTTTGTCCATTGTTCCGGGAATCCCAAGCCCGATACCTTGACAGGTTGTTTTGTCGATACCTAGGCGTTGCAACATTTCTTGAATTGTTTTGGCGATTAGTTTGGTGGCGATTTGTGGTTGTGGTTCGGTTCGGATGGAGAGGCAACTTAATGGGATATTTTGGTCATTGACCGTGCCGGAATCGATTGAAGTTCCTTGATCGTCCACGAGACCAATTTTGATGCTGGTTCCGCCGACATCCACGCCGACGAAAAACGGAGATTTTGCTTTGTGGGCTGCGTGTGATAGTCGTGTTTTCTCAGTCATTATTAGTTATCAATTAGTTATGAGAATTGGGGGTTGTGGTGTTATGCTAAACGAAAGACGCATTATAACGGAATGTCCAAAATAAAAAAGTAACCCAG
>JAIRTV010000117.1 GCA_031254675.1 Planctomycetaceae bacterium
TCGCTTGCAGCGACAACCTCAACCTCATCGGATTTTACTCTGTGGCAACTTCCGTTACATCAAAGTTCCGCTCAGGGAAATTCGTATGTCTTCCGAACAACAAACGGAAAAATTATTGTCATGGATGGTGGAGTTCCCGATGAAGCCGGTTATTTGCGTGGATTTCTTGCCGCTTTGGGAAACGAAGTCGAAGCGTGGTTTCTCTCTCACCCACATACCGACCACATCGGAGCACTTCACGAAATTCTAAAAAATCCCGACGGAATCAATATTAAAACCGTTTATCATTCGGAGTTTTCTAAAGAGTTTTACGAAAAAGTCGAACTCAAGTCCATGCCCCGAACAATTGATTTTTATGACCGTTTGAAAAAAGGAACCGCTCATGTTATTGATGTTCAAGAACCCGGGCTTGTGGTTAATATCGATAACGTAAAATTCAAAATACTTGCCGTGAAAAATGAAGAATTAACCGTCAATGCGTACAATAATTCTAGTATGGTGATTCGCGTTTGGGATTCTGTTCGGTCTGTTTTGTTTCTTGGCGATGCGGGTGTTGAGGAAGGAAATAAAATTCTGCTCGGACCTTTTCGAAACGAACTCGATAGCGATTTCGTTCAAATGGCTCATCACGGTCAACGCGGAGTGACCAAGGAATTTTATCAGTCCTTCAAATTCAACGCCTGTTTGTGGCCTGCTCCGCTTTGGTTGTACAATAATGATCGCGGTGAAGGATTCAATACCGCCAATCTAGAAACCATCAAAACCAGAGAATGGATGAAAGAATTGGGAATCCAGAAACATTTCGTCAGTGCAGACGGGCTTTGGGTTGTCAAATAAAATTTTATCAAAGAACCCAATTCATTATCATTACAAATAATATTGGGAATAAGAATTGGTCGGTTTACTCGAAACCGAACGTCATCAAAAATAGGCAATCTTTCGGAAAAAGGATTGCCTATTTTCGTTTATTGTTCATTAATTGATTTGTTTGTTGGCAAAGTTCAGAAATTGTATCCAATCAAATTCAATAATGTCGTGTTTTCCTTCACGAAGATGATAACCGATACGATTACCGACGGACTGATTAACGGACGGCATTTCTGTTACGTTTCCGAAACCGTCAGTTCCAAGCAACCGATAAACCGAATCTGCGTGAAATCCTGAAAGAAATTCACCTTTTGGGTCTGCCCAAAGGTCTTCCGAAGCACTGGCAATATAAACAGGACGCGGAGCAATAAGCGCAACAAGTTCGTGTTGATCGACTGGCAATGAATTGACATCGAGATTATATTTTTTGAAACGATCACAAAACCAATGAGGAAATACAGTATTAATTCGGTGTACCGTTTCGCCAAACTCACGCCGAGACAACGCCGCTCCGCCACAACCGGAATTATTGGAAACAACAACCGCAAAACGCTGATCAATAGCTCCTGCCCAGAGTGCGGTTTTGCCAAGCCGCGAATGTCCGACAACACAAGCCTTTTTCGGATCAATATTTAGCTTGTTCTGAAATTCCGTAACAACATCGAGCATTTTTCCTAGTCCCCATGCCCATGTTGCAATGGCGTTTCCTTCGTTGGGTTGTATCTTTTTCGTATCGTTATAAATCAAACGCCGAACGCCATAGTTGATACCGCCGTTAAAATCCGGTTCGATGTCGCCGTAATAAACGGTTCCAACAGCAAAACCGTGAGCGAAAATCGTTTCGAGAGGCCAACGCCGTGATTGTTTCCCGCGTTCTTCCTCTTGAGCCGGAGTTTGTTTTCCGTTACTGCGATTCCAAATCGTTTTCGCAAGCCGGATTTCCGGATCGGCGTTCACCGTGTGATTGCCCATAAAATTCAAACCAAGAAAAATCGGGAATTTTTCGTTATCATTTTTCTTTGCCGGAGTGTAAATCAAAAAATCGGCTTTGGGATCATTCGGTAACGGTTTTTCACCGTTGAAGAAAACGAGTTGGAATTGATACCGAATTGCTTTACCGTCGAAAACCGGAGCCGATTCAAATAATTCGGCTTGCATTTTGATTCCGGCAAGCGTTGGTTTTCCGTACACATTTTCTTCAAAAAGTTTTAACAATTCGGGACGACGTTGTTCCGCCCACATTTTAGCCGAGTCAACCTTTCGACCGTCCACCATCACCAGCGGATCAGGCAACACAAATTGTGGAATTTTTGTTTCATCGTAATTCGGTGGCGCAACTTTTTCCGCTGCCCAAAGAACAGACGAAAACGCAACACAAATCAAAAATACTAGTCGTTTCATAAAAATGTTCTCCAAAAAGTTTAAAAATTGAGCGTTCCGTCCTGCAATACATGAAAACATCAAAACGTATGAAGTTTGACATTTCGCAAGACGGGACAATGGGTGAGAAATTACTTTATTCTGGTAACTGTACTATAACACCGTCGCTAACGTGTGTCAATTGAGGCAAAATATTCGGATTAATTGTTTTCGGAAAACCATGTACCGAACCATCTCCAAAAAGGAGATTAAATGATCCGGGGTGTGCACTACCAAGTGTTGCCGACGAACCATTATAAGGCCATGCAGCCGCTGCCGCTGTTGTTAATGGTTCTGTGCTGTCTCCACGTGCAACTGGTCTTCCGCCAAATGCGGAACTTTCGCTGTTTGTCGGAAGAACCCATGCGTGTGCCGCTTTGTCCGCACGCATTTTATTGGTATCACCACTGTTTGCTGACATGGAAAGATAAGAACAATCAAATAAACTTTGTGCCGGATCAGAAGGCGAAGTAAAATTACATTTTCCGAAACTAATTTCAGGAATATGTTTTTCCGAAACAATAATTTGATTGGAAATTCCGTCTTGCCACCAAGCCATCTTATCACGTGGCATCCAACTCGTTACACGATTACTTTCAATCATAACTTCCGCTACACGGAAAGGACCTAATGATTTTTGAACATTACTTGTAAACCAAACATTATCCAAGAGACGGTAATCACCACTATTGTTGCGATAAGCCAGGATAGCATAATCTGTTTGTGGACCTGGGTTTCCGTTTGTGTGGGTTTCGTCGTTATAGTGAGTCCCGCCGCCGCGTCGCGTTGGACAACGATAAAACGAAACAGAACCAAAACTCCTTTTCTGCTCCAGTGTTAAACTGTACCACCATGTTGCATCTAAATAGCGGTCAATTCCACTATTAGCGGTACCGGAAGCTCCTTCGGTGCATTTATCGTACAGACCTTGTTGTTCGACATACGGATAAATTGTTCCCCAAAATGACATTCGTCCCATTTTGTTTCTGTCACTTGTGTTGAATCCTTTATCAACATTCATCCAGATAGTCACTGGTGGTAAACCTCCCATCGTGTCGTGAAAATTGTGAACCGCAATACCGATCTGTTTGAGATGATTGGTACATTGTGATCGCCGTGCCGCTTCGCGCGCGGCTTGCACTGCGGGAAGTAGAAGAGCGATTAAAACGCCAATAATCGCAATCACAACAAGAAGTTCGACCAACGTAAAGCCGAACCGTGACGAGCGAATCGAAGAGAAGAATTTAGTGAAAAAGCGTCGAAAAATCGACCACTTTCCACTATTCATTCTCAATTTTCCACTCCAGATAGCCCCCCCCCCCTGGTTTGTGTAATTTGCCCATTTTAACATTTGACTTTTCGCAAAAAATATTGCTAAAAAGCCAATCAAACATTTCACTAGATTTTCCATTGTCATTCTCCTTATTTTTTAAGGTTTTACAAAACTGATCGCGATACGCTCGCCGAAAAACAACACGACAAAAAATACGAACCACAATCGACTAAGTTTCATAGTTTATGTTAAATAGAGAAAATTGTCAAGCGGAACTTTTGGCTTTTAAAAAATTTGGCGTTGTTGAACAAAATTGTGTAGTCGCTTCGTATAAACTAGCGTTGGCGCCATGCGTTTGTCGCCGAAGAAGTCCCCAAAACTTGTTTTATGGCGACGGAGCGTATGATCCTTGGGAAGGGTGTGATGAATTGGAGCGGCGTGGAATCGAACAGGTCGTTCCGCCTCGTGAAGACGCTGTGTTACAAAATCGGAGAGATGGAACACGAAATGAACGCGACTAGAGCATTCACAAAATCAACAAACACGGACGAAAAGAATGGA
>JAIRTV010000209.1 GCA_031254675.1 Planctomycetaceae bacterium
TTATCAATTTACCGTATCAGGCAAGCAGCGCAATCAAACCGAATGGAAGTTACGAAATGTTCGAATTAAAATCGGGCGACGGGGTTCGACCGGGAACGTATCAAGTTACCGTTTCCGCAACAACCGGCGGCGGTAGTGATGGAACTCCGCTTGTTTATTTGGTTGATCCGAAATTCGAAAATCCATCCACTTCCGGTTTGACTTGCGAAGTTAAAGGAAATACCGTATTCAATATTATCGTTACAAAACCGCCAAAATAATTGAGAACTTCTCAAAATAGGAATCAATCAAAATCGTTGAACCGGTTTTCCAATTTTCGTCCGTAAACAAGGTCAAGTCGGTTATTGTTGACGCAATGTTTCAGGCGAAACATTGCCCACCTGATTGGCGAAACATTATCCACCTGATTTAGGGTCTTTTTTACGTTTTGGTGCGTACCTTTTGTCTTGAAGTACGCACTTTTTTTGTTTTTACCTAATAAACTGTTCTTTAATGACCGATGTCCGTTCGCCAATGTTTTGACGTTTTGGGTTGGAGACCAACGTTGCAAAACAATCTCGAAATAACTTCCGTCGTCATGGTTGGGGATTGTTCAAGCCGAATACTTATGCTAGAGTATTATCATTATTATTTCGCTTGTGGCAGAACCCCAATCCCGTCACAACAAATTCAATTATTTTTTTTTTTCGTTTGTCCTTTGTTTATCCCCCGGAAAGGCAAGGGTTACGGCGATGTTTTGACAGGAAAACCAAAGCAGTTTCGGTATAAAAAATGAACAACCGGAAATAGCTCCTCCGACACGAATAGATCAAACCTTCTTGTCATTATTTCGATTTCCATGACGCAAAATAACACCTATATTTCGATCAAGTCTTCGGCAACAAAACGAATCGCCTTATTGTTGTTTCTGTTTTCCTCGTTCAATTATGTGTACCTGAAACACACGCTGAACGAGTCAAATCCGGCAAATCGGGTGGCGTTGTGTCTGGCTCTGTGGGAAGACGGCTCGGTGGTGATCGACAAGTATTATCATTTCTCTGTTGATCACTGTTTGCGCGACGGTCACTATTATTGCGACAAAGCCCCTGGTGTCAGCTTCTTGGCAATGCCGTTTGTTGTTGCCGGATATGAAGCCCTCAAAATTGCTGGTCGGACAAGCAACTTGTCAGAATATGATCCCAATTTCCCGAAAGAATCTTCTCCTGAACCAAATATCAATTACAAAATCCTGTTGATTGTCGGTTCTCTTGTGGTTTCTCTCATCAGTGCGGTGGCTCTTTGTGTGAACTTCATTCTGCTACGGCAATTAGGTGTTGCTACGAGGGTGGCGTTGTTCGGGGCTTTCGTTCTGGGATTTGGAACGCCGTTCGGTGTTTGGTCAACTGTTATGTTTGGGCATGCCCCTGCCGGCGCCTTTTTACTTTTTGGAACAGCTCTGGCAATGTTTTTGTCGTCCGACCGGAACAATAACAGTTTCAAAGAGAAAAGAATCCGAAAGATTGTGCTGTGGATTGTTACCGGTTTTTTTCTTGCGTACGTTGTTTGGATCGAATACACCTCAGCCGTTCCCGCTTGCATCATCGGCATCGCAATCCTGTGTACGCTCAAAGAACGAGGCGACACGATGTCCGATCTTTTAAAAACAACCGGACTGCTTTTTCTAGGAGCGTTACCAATTGCCGTCTGCTTTTTTATCTATAACACCATTGCCTTCGGCGGACCGTTTACACTCGGATACAAATATGACCTGACAAATTTTCCAGAAATGGGCAAAGGGTTTTACGGTATCCAACTTCCAAATTTTCACGTCTTGCTGCTCACGCTTTTCAGCCCACAACACGGCATCTTGTGGTTCTCGCCGGTCTTGATTCTTTCACTACCACTCGCTCTGTACAATATTTATCGGAATCACTATCGAGCGTTGAATGTCGCTTGTCTTTTGATACCGGTCTATTATTTTCTGATGAACTCGTCCTATGTTTATTGGAAACAAACCTATGTTAGTTGTCGGCATGTTACTGGTTCGTTGCCGTTTTTGGTACTTCCAATTTTTCTCGCTTGGTCGTCTCTCGGAAAAATATTTCATCGGATCATCGTCTTTTTAAGCATGGTCAGTCTTGTAATTTGTTTCATGAGTATCAACCTGCCCGCATCGGAAGCAATGATACTTGCCTCCAATAAACTTGTTTTCGTGACACGCGAATTTTTAGCCGGAAACATTCGGAATCTGCTTTATTATGCCGGCGTGAATCCGTATGTTTCGTTGCTCGTTCTGTTGGTTGTCTGGGGAATTTTTATTGTCCTATTTTGCCGTGCTTGCTCCGAAAAAAACAACCCGCCAGACTGAAACCGTTTTGGTTTTCCGCGTTTGGTGGACAAGTCAGCGATTGCCGATGTGATGTTTCGGCAAAATATTGTCCACCAAACATGGTGAAACAGTTGATTGATGTTTCACTTTCTTCTGACGGCGTTATTGATTGATACAACGACAAAATTGATACAACGACAAAGATGTTCAATCCGTTTTTAAGCACTTCGGGCGTGTACGCCAATAACTTATTTGATAGAACGTTTTTGAACAATGTTATTTTATGTTATCCTATTCGCCATGCCCATTCTGTGGTTTCCATCGTGCGCAACAGAACCCGCAAATCACAAATTCCACACTCATAACTTGACAACTCGTCACGAATCAGTCAAAATGAGACACTTGTTTCGGTTTTACCGTAACTCTCAATAACTGCAACATTTAACCTGTGTTAAAACCCATGCCCAAAAAAAGTACTGAAAAAACAAAATCCGCAAACGAAAAACCAAACCATAGCAATAAAATTGAAACGGTTTATTCGAAAAATCCCGAATTAAAAGTTGCCGTATCGCAAATCGAAAAAACATTCGGCGAAGGAGCAATCATGTCATTGGGACTTGATCAAACTCCTTGTCTTTCCGGTATTTCCACCGGTAGTCTTTCATTGGATGTTGCTTTAGGCGGCTTCGGAGTACCGCGAGGAAGAGTCGTAGAAATATTTGGTCCCGAATCCAGCGGTAAAACAACATTAACGTTACACATCGTTGCACAAGCCCAGAAAGATAATGGAGTTGCGGCGTTTATCGATGCGGAACACGCATTGGATCCGAGTTGGGCGAAACGTCTTGGTGTTGATCTTGAAAGCCTGCTCGTTTCACAACCGGGAAGCGGTGAAGAAGCCATGCAAATCACCGAACTCCTCGTCAAATCCAATGCCGTTGATGTTATTGTTGTGGATTCCGTGGCGGCGTTGGTTCCCGAAAAAGAACTAAAAGGAGAAATCGGCGATTCGCATGTCGGACTGCAAGCACGACTCATGAGCCAATCTCTTCGTAAATTGACAGGAATTATTGCCAAAAGCAAAACTTGTGTCATTTTTATCAACCAAATTCGCGAAAAGATTGGCGTTATGTTTGGCAATCCCGAAACAACTCCAGGAGGAAGGGCGTTGAAATTTTATTGTTCGTGCCGAATCGATGTGCGACGAGTCGGGCAAATCAAGGAAGGCGAATCGGTAATCGGTCAACGAGTTAAAGCAAAAGTTGTCAAAAATAAAGTCGCTCCGCCATTTCGTGCCGCAGAATTTGACATGATGCACTCCAATGGAATTAGCTACGAAGGCGATATTCTCGATCTGGCAACCGCCCAAAAAATTATCGTCAAATCCGGTGCATGGTTTCGCTACGGAGACCAACAACTCGGTCAAGGACGAGAAAAAACGAAACAATATTTGAAAGAAAATCCCGATTTTACAGAACAACTCAAAACAGAAATATTAAACTGTATTCAAGAATATGGTACGGATTTATTTGCCGACGGAGCGGAATAAATAAACAGAAAACGACATGGAAGGTAATTTACGTCCAAAATTACCTTCCAAGTTTCAAAATGATCAGGTCGTTTTCACGGTATTATCTACGGAATTATCTGTGGATTGTTTTTGTTGATATTGAAACAAAAATAATCCTGAAATATCATAAAACATTAATAACACACTTTTGCCATGCAACCAATTCGGATTTTGTACCTTATTGACGATCTTTGGTCAAGTCGCGGCGGAAGTGAACAACATTTACTCTGGTTACTGGAAAATATTCCCAATTCGGAATTTGATAAACATTTTGTCATTTTTTCTACGCTCTGGCATCCCGAACCGAATATTCTTAAACATCAACCTCTCGTACTTGGAGAACGTTACGGCACAACTTATTGGTCGTGGTTACGGCGACTCTGGGTTCTGGTACGATTAATTCGTCAATGGAATATTGATCTCGTTCAAGCGTTTAGTCCGATGGGAGAACTTGCTGCGGTGTTTGCGGTTCGTTTCGCTTTTCGCGGTCAAGTGATCGGCAACCGTCGTGATTGCGGATATGATAGGCGTTTGAAATATCGTACGATTAACCGATTGAGTGGATTTTTTCGCACAAAATATATCGCCAACAGCGAAGCGGCACGGCAAACAGCGTTTCGCAATGACCAGACGCCATTGGAATCAATTACCGTTATCAGAAATCCTATTGCGACCGACCGTTTTCAAAACGGTTTGATTGCTCCTTTGAAACGTGAAGAACTTCCCATTTCCGAAAAGGCACGACAAGGAAAACTGGTTGGTATGGTCGCTTCGGTGCGTCCGATTAAAGATTATGCGTCGCTAATTCGTGCTGCCAAAATTGTTCTCGAAAAAATTCCTGATACCTGGTTTCTTTGTGTTGGTGAACCACAGGAATGTCACAAAAAAGAATTACAACTCCTTGCCGAAGAGTTAGGAATTTCTGAACAAATTCTTTGGTACGGCGGAATTGATAATCCGTTTACAATTATTCCCAATTTCGATGTTGCGGTGCTTTCGAGTCATTCGGAAAGTTTTTCCAACAGCGTTTTGGAATATGCTGTTGCGGAACGTCCGATTGTGGTTTCTGATGTTGGCGGATTGGGCGAAATTGTCGAAAATAATCAAACCGGTTTTGTTGTTCCTCCACAAAATCCAAACGCCTTAGCGGAAAAAATCCTTTGCTTGCTCGAAAACCCCGAATTGGGAAAAACGTTCGGAAAAAGAGCCAAAGAATTTGTGTTTGAAAAATACAATGAGAAAAATATATTAAGACAATATATTGATTATTATTACGAAATACTCAGACGTTCGTAACGGCGAAATGTGTCGAACTCGGGATGCGACAATTTGCAACATCTTTTTTCTCAATTGTCGTGATGATCGAGGATTTCCATGCAAAGTTCAATGTAGGCTCTTGCGCCGTGTGATCTTGGAGCGTAATCAATAACCGACAAACCATGACTTGGCGCTTCACTAACCGCAATATCTCGCGGAATAACCGTTTTGAAGACGATTTCGCCGAAAAATTCGCGAACTTCGCGTTCGACTTCATGCGTCAATTCCAAGAAAACATCGTGCATTGTCAAAACAATACCGCCAAATTCGAGTTTTTCCGGCTGTTGAGTCATGATTTTTTTAATGACTTCAATCATCTGGACAAGTCCTTCCATGGCGAAAAATTCGCATTGAATCGGGATGAGTACTTCTGTTGAGGCGGTTAAGGCGATTTGAGTTAGATGTCCTAGCGATGGCGGGCAATCAATCAACACGAAATCATAATTCTGAAATTCTTGCTTTAATTGATCTTGTATTCTCTGAGTTTCTGTGGCATTGGTTCGGGTCAACGCTTCGATATCGCCGAAATTCCGACTGCCGGGTAATAGCGTGAGATGAGGAGTTCGGGTTTGGACAACTGATTCCGCAAATGTTGTTCCGGTTACCAACGGATGAGATTTCAAATAATGTGATTCAAATCCGAGTCCGCTTGTTGCATTACATTGTGGGTCAAGATCAATCAAAAGTGTTTGGGCGGCGGACTTGGCAAATCCATCGGCAAGCGAAATTGCTGTTGTCGTTTTTCCGACTCCACCCTTCTGATTGGCAACACAAAAAACTCTAGCCATAACTCCCGAAACTTATAAAAAACTGTTGGAATATCAATCTCATCACAGGTAAATTTCGGTACGAAACATTCTGGAAGTTGGCAACGTCTGTTTCAAGAACACAAGACCAATTGATTACCGTTCAATACCAATACGACGGATCATTACCACAGGACACGAAACAATATCAATCTAATGATAAAACAGGGCAAAGTCAACCCGTCTTCGATTGAATTGCTATGAAATGGCGGAGTTATCAAAAAAGTCGAAAAAATCCGCAAGTTCTGTTTTCGGATTGGACGATAATGACTCTTAAGAATCAGAACGGATTCAATTAAAACCGCAACCATTGGGAAACGGTGAAACATCTCCATTAATAATAGATATTCAATTTGTCGAGGATAGGCAGATGATGAAAAAACTTGTTCTATTTGGTTTCGCCGGACTGGCTCTTTCCGCAATTGTTACGACAACTGGTTGTTTGACCGCTGGTCCCACACTTGGTATTGCGAGTATTCCTGTTCCGGTAAGTCCTTATTTCCAGCAAGGCTATCAGGATTTGGCGTTTGAAAAGGAACGCTATAACAAAGTTGCTATTCTTCCTCCCATTACCGACGCGAACCATCACGCTCAAGATCCACCTTCGGACGATCAAATCATACGGCAACTCGAAAAAATTCGTCCTGTTTCCGGTGCTGTTCCCGGAATGGAAACAACTTACCGCAACGTCAAAGGAATTACCAAAGAACTTATTGCCGATTATGTTGACCCGCCGCGAGTGATGCCTCTTGTGGGACCGGTTCAATTACATCACGCTCACTATAAATGTACTGTTTATTTTGAAGAAACAACCAATGTCGGTTGGCCTGTTCCTTACACGATCAAAAACGAAGACGCCGTTGAAGTATTCTATATTGATCTTGACCATCTTCATCGCGTTGCAGGCGGACAGGTTGACGCTCCAAGCATGTAATCCGCATTACATCTTGTTGCAAGAACATGAAATCATACAAAGAATAACCTCTGTCATCTCAACAAACGTAACACGATGATTACCGGAAATAACCGAAAATAAAATATTTCATGGTGATCATCATTCATTGTTATAATTTTCGGTGGCTTTTCGTTTGATTGCTGCGAGGTCAAGTTTGCCTGTTCCCAACACCGGAATCGAATCAACTTTCAGGAAACCGTCGAGATGAGGAATCCAAAGATGCGGCAATCCGTTTGCCACCATTTGTTCGATAATTTCTTGCGGCGTAAACGGCAATTCTCGGTGTAACACAATAATCTGTTCGCCCCGCGTTGGATGCGGCAACGCTGTTACGGCAATAATTGGTTCCGCAAAATCATTCGTTTGTTCTGATGTTTGCTCCGATGTTTGTTCTGTTTTGGCGGATGTTTGAGTTACAATTTTTTGGATTTCTTCTTCGATCAGGATATGCGGAATCATTTCGCCGGCAATTTTGGAAATACGAGTTTGCCGTCCCGTAATCCAGAGGAAACCATCTTCGTCCATCCGACCAATATCACCCGTAATATACCAACCGTCTTTGAGAACTTCCGATGTTAATTCCGGTTGCTTGTAATAACCTTTCATCACAATCGTGCCTTTGACAACAATCATTCCTATTTCGTTTGGCGGTAAATCTATTCCGGTTTCCCAGTCAATCACCTTAACCGCAACATTCATAATCGCACGACCAATCGAACCGTCTTTCCGATAAAGATGGAACTGATCAAAGACCCGACTTTCAGGAACATTTGTTGCCGGTAACGGCGATAATTCTGTTGCACCAAACCCTTCGCTTGGTCGAATCCCATACTTTTGCTCCCACGCATCAATCAAATCAATCGGCAATTTTTCCGCGCCACACATCACCGTATGAACATGTTCAAAATCTTCTTTGGGACAACGCCGCCAAAAATTACGTAAAAAGGTTGGTGTTGAGGCGAGAAATGTTACCGGATATTTTCGTGCCATCTCGCCAATTTTTTTCGGTTCCAGCGGACTGAAATGGAACACGCCCGAACCACCGCAAAAAATCGGTAACCAAAAATTGCCCATAAATCCAAACGCATGGAAAAACGGCAAAAATCCCAAAACAACATCGTTTTCGTTCAAACGCATGGCACTGGTAAATCCACGCCCCACCTCAGCAAGATTATTGTTGGTCAACATCACCCCTTTGGGACGACCTGTTGATCCCGATGTGTAAATGATTGTTGTGAGTTCATCGTTCAAACCTTTTTGGCGAAGACCAAGAACCCATTCAAGAAGACAACGCGGTAAAATCGTTGCATCGCCGAAACAATCAATTTTTGTCCAGAATGAAACATTGGGAATCAAATCTTCCGAACAAATTACTTTTGCATCTAGTTTCTGATCTAAATCGGCGTATCGATCTAAAACTTTGCGACTGGTCAAAACGTGTTTGATTCCGGCTTGTTTGATACAAGAATTGATTCCTTCTACTCCAAACGTAAAATTCAGATCGACCGAAACACGCCGATCCAATGTGAGTGCTGCATTCAGAACACAACCGCCGACCGACATTGGCGCCAAAACACCAACATGAGGTTCTTCGTTACGTGAATCAAGAACATGTTTGTTCAGCAATCGCCGCGACACCAACGCCGCTGCCAAAAATTTGTAACCGCTCAACCGAAGCCCCGTCGAATCCGCAAACATCAATTTCCAACCGCGACGACGACATGTTCGGATGAGTGTTCGTGCTGGAATTGGTAATAATTTTGTGTTGTGTTCTTGATAAGTGTCCACCCCAAGTTCCTGAACCGCAAGTTGAACTTGTTGCGGATATTTGGGATTGTAAATCGGTTTTCCGAACGCAATAATCACATCAGTCAGCAAACGTCGCGGCGATAACGTAATTTTTTTATCGCCGTATTTGTAACTGAACATACTTTCGTAAAGACCATTGATATGACACGGAATAACCGGAACATTTTCTATTCCTTTTAAAATGGACATAAAACCGGCTTCAAATGCTTTCATTTGACCGTTCCGAGTGATGCCGCCTTCGGCGAAAATTCCTACTACTTCGCCATTTTTCAACGCTTCGCGGGCTGCTTTCAATGCTTGAACGATACGTTTGGGGTTGCCTGGGAGAAGTTTGATCAATCCGGTTTCGCGAACACAACCTTCGAAAAATTTCGGAACCATCGGTTCAAATGCAAGGAATCGGATATTGCGTGGAGAAGCGGCGTATAAAAGGAGTCCGTCCAACAAACTGATATGATTGGAAATCAACAACGCTCCGCCTTCTTTGGGGATATTTTCGAGACCGACAAATTTGGGACGATAAACAACATGCAACAAAATTCGCAATGAAAAAATAATAAACGAAGCGTTGAACCAGTACGCCAAGGCAATACTTACCGCAATAGTGAACAAACCGGTTGTGATCCAAATGCTTAGACTTGGATGACTGAAAAAGAGTTCAAAGATTTTTGCTCCGGCGAGACCGAGTCCGATAAACAGTAGCATTGCGGAAAAGGTCATGAAGTTGTAAGCGGCGATCATTCGTCCTCGTTGTGTGGTGGGGCTTTTTTCTTGAATATAAGCCGCCAACGGAATATCGTACAATCCTGCCCAGAGACCGGTCATCAACATCATTATGGTGGCGAAAAGATAGGGCAACGATAATGGAGTTCCGAAGCCGGCTTGGACTTCGGGGTTATGATTTGGAGTGAAACCGAGAATGAGAATGAAAAAACCCATTCCGAATGCTCCAATAGGAACAAGTCCCAATTCAATCCGTTTTCCGGAAACCCAACCACAAAATATTGCGCCGATTCCGATACCAATTGTCAACACAGCGGCGAGTACGGTAACATGTTGTTGTTGAACCATTAGAAATTCGGTGGCGAATTTATCGATATTATTTTGGGCGAGAGCGGCGAGTCCCCAGAAAAACGCGCTGGCAATAGAGACCCAAAACAATTTGTGATGTGAAAACAGGGTTGCGAGATCGCGTCCGGTTTGGAGAAATGGGTTGAGAGGAAAGGAGGCTTTTGGGTCAACGGCGTTCATTTTTGGGATGAAAAAACTGGCGAGTAGTCCGATGGTGGCGGCGCCGAGTAGGACGAGAGCTGTAATCCAAATGTGGACACCGCCGGGAATACCGGTTGGTACATTATTTTCGTAGATGGTTGTCCAGAAAAAAACGTAACCGCCAAGAATTTGACCGGAGACGCAGGCGAGCATGGTGAGCATGGCGACAACACCGTTTGCGGCGGAGATGCTTGTTTCGGGGACGAGATCGGGAATAGTTCCATATTTTGACGGACTGAAAAACGCGGCTTGCGAACCGAGCAGGAACATAATACCGAGCAAGGCGATAATTTTGAGGGGTATTCCGCTGTTGGTGGTAACGGTTTCGGTGGTGGGACCGAGGCAGATAACACCGACAGCGATTGCCAGCAACAGCATTTCGACTAATTTGCACCAGATCATGGCGTTCCGACGGCTGAACCGGTCGGTAACATAACCGGCAATAGAAGTCCAGAGGAGAAACGGAATGATCAAAAACGCACCGCCAAGAAATCGGATAAGATCGCCGTTGGCGTATTCTTTCCCGATTGGCACGAGTAGCCATCGAAAGGCGTTGTCGTTGAAGGCGACGGTGAATTGTGTAATTAGTAGAGCGATAAATCCTTTATTCCAAAGCGATTGTGGCTTTTCAGAGTTCATGGAAACAAATAAAATAGGTTAAGATAAAGCATTGAGAGGAACAACTGTCGAAACAAATCAGACAAAGATTATAAAGGAAGAACAAACAACAGGAAACAACCACAAACTCAATTTTTGAAAATCATGCAAAATCGTAACGTCAGGGAAGCAACCTATACGTATTAAGTTAGGGGTTAAGTTCTTTATTTTTCTTTGTTTCCGTCAAATTTTGTGTTGTATTTATTTTTTTGAGTGTGGTAGATTGAATTTTCTTTTTTCGAGTTGTTGGTGATTTGTTTCTTTTTTGCTGTTTTGGTATTTTAGTGATCACGAATTCAATTTTTTTGAGGATGGTGATCTTAGCGTTTAGGATTTCGAAACGACAAAATGCCTCAACTTAATACGTAGGAGTCATCCGTCTAATAAAAAAGGTAACCGTTCACGTTATTTTATGTATGTGCGTGAGTGTTAATGCGATCTTTTAGGAATTGGATTATAAGTCCTTTTGATATAACTAGTTATAAAATTTGCAAAAGTCCTGATCAAAGGAGTTGTCGACGAAAAATATTATTGTTATTTTTAATAGGCGGTCTCTTCATTGAAGGGATCGCCTATTTTTGTTGAACAGCCAACGATTGTTTCAAATTTTGGCATCATTGGTAATTATCGACGTTTCTGTTACCGGAAGACAAAATAAAACGTCATTCTTTTTTGCCATTCCGGTTTGAGAATTTTGAGACGGAAATTTTTCCTTCTTTTTTATTCAAGTTCGATCACGCTGAGTGTTGAAGGTTCATCGCTGGCAGTGTTGAGCAGTTCCGGAAAAGGCCAATCGAAATTCGCAATAATTAATTTTTTGCCAATGACAATTGGTTCGCAAGGTTGATCGAGTGAACCATCAGCGCCGTCGGTGTTTGGACTTTCCCAAATTGTTTCGAATACGGCAGGTTCTCCCACTTTCGGCGGAGTGAACGCATGAACGGCGTTGCTTGCCGAATCTGTTACGTAAACCTTATTGGTTCCTTTGTCAAAATAAATTCCGTCACAACAATGAAAATATTCTCCGGCTGGATGAATAATATCGACCGTTCCTTTACCTTCGGTGTTGAAAACGAGCCGATACATTTCACCGTTTCCGAAATTGCCGAAATACACGATTCCGTCCGAGTCGGCAGTAATTCCATCCGGTCCCCCATTCCCGCCGCCGGGAATTTTTTTGACCGTTTGAATCGTCACGCAATGCGGATCGTCGTCAACTTTTTTGAGCGGATTCAATTTGATTGGCGGATTCTCACCGGAACCAGCTTTCAGCATTTCGTCTTTGTCGAACTTCCAAACACAACCACTACCAAATTCGCCTTCTAAATCAAGGAATGTGTCCGTAAGCAACACTTTATCACCAAGCCAAAGAATTGCGTTTGCCAGTTTGATACCTTCAACAGCAACTTCAACTTTTCCGGTCGGTTTATCACCGTCCATTAAAACACGGAGAATCCGAGATTTGTTTGTTGTGTCGAAGAAATATTGATTATCGCAAACATAAAGATGTCCATCGGGTCCGAAATCAAGTCCCATTGGTCCGATTTGCTTTGTTGATGGAACTTGAATATTCTCAATCTCCTCAAATGTTAACACGTTTTCGGTTGTTCCATCAGGATTGACTTTGACCAAATAACCCGGATGAATTTTTGCACCTTTATCGTCGGGGCGACGATTGAAATTCGGGCAGGAAAGAAAAAGTGTACCGGTTTTATCGTTGACCGTCATTCCGTCAGGGTTGTGAAATTCTTCCGGTAATTTTGAGAACACATTGGGTTTTCGTGCCGCATTCTTTGCCGAATCGAAAGCCCGTTTGGTTTTGTAACCTTTAATAATGTCAAGAATTTCTTTTGGTTTATCACCGACATTGCCGAGAAGCGAATCGACTTCTTTTTCCGTTCCAACAACCGCCGTTTCGACTTTTTCGACAACTTTCTCAGCCGTTTCCTTAATTGTTTCAACCGCTTTGACGGCAGTTTCTTTCGCTTTTTCAGCGGTAACTTCGGCAACCGCCACCGCCGCTTCTTTCGTCTCTTTAACCGCTTCGCTAACTTCCTTGACAACATCAGGTTTAGCCGGTTCGGTTTTGAGTTCTTCCGGTTTTGGGGTTTCAACTTTTGTTTCTGTTGTTCCTGGCGAAACCGTCGGTTTGGGAGTAGGAACCGGAGAAGGTTGTTGTTGCGGCGGACAACCGGCAAATGTTAAAAGCGAAATACCAAACAATAAACAAATAAATCGTTTCATTTTGAGTCTCCTGTGAGTTAAACAAACTTTGGGGTAAATAAACTGACAACAAACCGAAAGAATTGCCGTGCCGATTGTTCAACGGACAACCAAACTTTCGAGTAAATCCTAAAAATGGTCATGCAATACCAATTTCATTCCGTGTTGACCGTACAGATCGTGAATTGTTTGCCCATTCATTGCGGAAACGGAATGAACAGCAACCGTTCGATTAACGCAAATAACGTTTTTAACACATTGCGAAACGAAACCAATATCGTGAGAAACCATGACAATTGTCATCGTTTTGTTCAATTCCGTCAAGATGTCGAACAAAATTTGTTCTGAGGGGGCATCGATATTATTGGTTGGTTCATCGAGGAGCAAGATTTCCGGTTCACCGCAGAGGGCGCGGGCAATCAAAACACGTTGACGTTGACCGCCGGAAAGATTGCGAAACGGAATTTCCGCAAAATCACGAAGTTGCAGAATTTCCAGAGAACGCCATGCCGCGTTCCGATCTTCCTGAGTGTACCAGAGATGGGAAGGCAAAAAACCGGTTCGAATACGTCCCATCAAAACAACATCCAACACAGACAAAGGAAAATTGAAATCAACACTCAAAAATTGAGGCGTGTATCCCACTTTGGAACAATTCAATCGCGGCGAACGACCAAACAATCGGATCGAACCGTGATTGGGTTTAAGAATTCCGAGCATGAGTTTTAGCAACGTTGTTTTTCCGCCGCCGTTGGGACCGATAATGGACACAAAATCGCCGGCTTGAATAATAAAGGTTGCTTTTTCTACGACAATTGGATTTTCGTAAGAAAAACTTACTGATTGAAATTCGACGGCTGGCGGCATGGATTGAACCTAAAAGAACTTCTAACAACTCTTTTTTATTGTAAAGATCAATGCAATGAAAAACGATTCTTACTGGTCTTTGATATTTTATATTCGTTACGCAAGGAACGTTTCATTGGGACGATTTGAAGGAGTATTCATTGTAACTATTCTTTCCTAAAAGTACAGAAGTTAAACACTGTGATTTAAGCGTTTTTTAATATTTTGCCGGAATACACATCCTTTTACTCGAAATATAAAAGAGTCCATTCATTGACGGAGCGGATAGAACACGTTCTAGCATGAATTTGCGGGACAGGGATTCGAACCCCGACTAAATGGTTCAGAGCCATTCGTGCTACCTTTACACCATCCCGCAATTCTTTGCTATTTTATATCATCCTTAAATTCAGAACAGAATACAGACTTAAATTGAAACCAATCCAAAACAAAATCGCCAAATTTGCAATTTTGAAAAGTTTTGGAAGTTGATGTTCTATGTTCTTTTTCCGGTCATTGCTTCGGCGAGTATTTTTGATGTACTTTGTCGCATGATTCGCGGATCGACTTCTTTCCCTTCGAGAAGTGTTTTGCGAACATCTTTGCCGGAAATAAAAATTGGTTTTTCATCTTTATGCTTTTCCATCAGATCAACACGTCCCGCCGATTCGTAATAGGCGGCAAAACCAACATTCAACGGTTTAATTTTCAAATCGCCGTTTAAGTTGTTGAAAATTTCCTGTGCATCGAAATCGCCCCAGATTGCACTGCCGTCGTGATAGGGAGCATCGGCATGTTTTCGTCCGATAATTAAATCGGTAAACCCAAAATTTTGCCGATAAATCGCGTGCATAACTGCTTCTTTGGGACCGCCGTAAAACATTTTGATATCCAAACCAAGCAGCATAACCCGATCCGGTACTTCCCCGCCAATTTTTTGCCAAAGTGTGTTATCGCTATCGCCTTGACCGAGAGAGCGGTTATTGATGAGTGCTTCATAAGTTTTCATCCGAACAACCGCATCGACATCATCTCCTTTTGTTTCGCCGACCAACGGATTCAAACACGCTCCGGCGTTCAAACCTTGCCGCAATAATTCTTCGAGACCGTAAACCAAGGCGTATTCATGGGCGCGATGTAATGGGTTCCGTGTTTGAAACGCCACAACCCGTTGCCAACCTTTAACATCAAGCAATTTCCGAACTTCAGTCGGTGTGAGAATATATTGTCCAAACGCCGGATTTTTCGGTTGCGGCAACACCCAAATCGAACCGCCAAGTAAAAAAGTAGGCTCGGAATATTGTTTCAGAACCATTTCTGCACCAGGATGATCTGTTCGTTCTGTCAGATAAACACTTTTCAAATACATTGTTTTGTCCCACACAAAAATACTGGAAACCGTTAAAACAGCAACAATTTCACCAGAGGAATTAACAATTGCAACTTCTTGTCCTGATTTGATTTGTTTGGCTAAATCTTCGTTGACTGGCAATGAAAGTGGAATTGTCCATGCGTATTTTTTGCCGTTAAATTCGATAACGGATTCATCAAGAACGCGGTTGAATGTTGTTTCGTCCATGGGACCGGTGAGAGGGGAAAGACCGCCATCGCCTAAACGATACACGGTTGACAAATCCGCTTCACTAACCGGAATCTTTAATAATGTTGTCGCTTTACTCAGAAATGATTCAATATTTTTGACATCAACTGTTCGGTTGACTGGTTCCGCCAAATCGCCGTGAGGAAGAATGAGAGGCATAAATTTTATTGGTTCGTTAAGATTGATTGTCTGAAGGCAAATTTTTGAAAAAACACATATTTTGACGGCAAAGTATAAGAAGTAGTTCGAAACAATTTTTTGACTGTGTTCGATAGGTTGATAAATTACTCTGATACTTTATTTCAAACGGTTGCTTATTTTACATCAAAAGAAGATGCTTTCAAGAGACACCGCCAATGATTTGATCAATAGACCTTTTCTCTAACCTTA
Organism: Planctomycetaceae bacterium; assembly: GCA_031254675.1. Classification (GTDB taxonomy): domain Bacteria; phylum Planctomycetota; class Planctomycetia; order Pirellulales; family Thermoguttaceae; genus WRKP01. Next base: position 15,754 of record JAIRTV010000209.1, read on the forward strand.
TTTTATTTTTTTAAAGAAGAAACATTCTACTTGACATTTTTTTCTATTTAACATAAACTATGAAACTTAGTCAGTTGCGATACGTATTTTTTTGCCGTATTGTTTTTCGGTAAACGTTTCATGATACGTAAGCAGTTGTGATCATTGCCCTCGAATACAAATCACAAAAAAAACACGCAATAGAGAAAATTACCGTGAACGCTTACAGAAAATCATGATCTTTACTTTCATTGTATAAATCGTACAAATGCTCCGTTATCGACACAAGAAATTGACGATTTTACTCATCGTGTTGAGTTGTGTGGGAATAACATTCGTTGAGAATTTCCTTGTAAGCAAGCAACAATTCGTTTTTTTGCTCGTTAATATTTTTTCCGTCCTTTTTTTGGACATTTTCGAGTAACCGTTCAAAAATAATCACCGGATTCAAATCTTCCAATTTTTCTGGAGTTGTGGTTCGTAACGGAGTAGAAGTTGTCAATCGATCATAGCGAATACGAACAATATCAATCTTTTTATTCATGATCGAAATCGTCTTGTTTGTTTCGGCAACAAGATCATTGATTTTTCGTACTAAATCCGGTTCCGGTTGTGTACCGGTGTCAACAATTTCAACAAAAATCGTTGACTCAACTACTGTTTCCGGCATGTTCGTTAGAAAATCGTAATCCATTAATGTTTCGCGAATTTTCTCGAAATTGCCTTCAATACGAACGATTTTTGAAAAAACGGGAACAGGAATTGGAGTAACAGTTGGTGTTCGTCCGTTGAAATCAACCTGAAGAACAAATTTTTCCTGTTCGGCTTCGTCAAAACTCATTGGAATCGGCGAACCACTGTAACGTCGCGATTCTTGATGAGCCACCTTTTGAGGGATATGCAAATGTCCAAGAGCAAGATAATCAATTGCGTTTGGGAAAATATCGTTTCCTAATTGTCCAAGAGTTCCGACATGAATATCCCGAATACGTTCGGATGTTTTTCCTCCTGCAACAAAAAGATGTCCGGTGGCTGCGAGTGGAATTTCACGGTTTATGTTACGTCGTATTGTTTCGGCGGCATCGCAAACCTGTTCGTAATGACGACGAATACCAACAACACATTGATTTTCTTTTTCTTCGGCGGATTCGCCGGTTCCGCTGGTTCGAATATCACGATCACGCAAAAACGGAACAGCCGCAATAATGAGCGCCGGCTCATGATCGGCGTTGTTTACAACAATCATTTCCTCGTCCGGTTGTCCGGCAACTCCCACAACATAAATATTTAATGAACGCAACAAAAATTTCGGTGCGTCAAGAAATGAAGGCGAATCGTGATTGCCGGCAATCAGGACGGTTGCTCGACAAACCGAAGAAACTTGTTGCAAAAAACGATAATACAACATCTGCGTTTCCGATGACGGTGTACCCGTATCAAAAATATCGCCGGCAACAATCAACACCTCAACAGATTGCTTTTTGAGCAGTTCGAGAAGCCAATCCAAAAAGGCAATCGATTCTTGTTTCCGTAATCGACCATTCCAAATTTGCCCCAAATGCCAGTCCGATGTATGAAGAAGACGCATAATTTTATTACGGTTATAATTATCGTGATTGTTGCTGCTTTTTAGAAAAACGACAATAGATATTCATTACGTTTTAAAATTCGATTTTAGATCAAATTTATATCAAAAATAACATTGTACATGAGACATTTTCTTTAACCTCTTCCTAACACAATATTTCACACAAGATATTTCACGTTAATGCTTATTTTGGTGACAATTTTTTAAATCGTGCCTGTTTCATCAATATTAAGTCAGAGAATAAAGTCTATTATAAAATTTCTTTTCAATATTTCTATTCCCCCACTAGAAATGAAATTTTAAAAAAGTATATTAAGACACTTGTTCACGTAATATGGGTACTGTTTATCAGACGAATTATTACCGATCAATATTGCGCTCTTTGAAAAATCGAAGCGTTTTCGGTCATGTTCAAACAGTATCGGCAACATGTTACATTTTTTACACAAAAATCTTGCAACTTCAAAACGATTATGAAACAGACAACTATTTTACTTGTTTTATCGGCAATGGCGTTTTTACTTTTACAAGAACCAACGTCTGCCCAATTTTTCAACCGTAATAAAATTCGCAATCCGAAACCACTAGGAACCGCACAAATGCGTATCGAAACAGCTGAATTTGGCAAAACCGCCGACGGGAAAACCGTTGAAATTTTCAAACTCGATAATGGACGTGGAATTACGGTTGAAGTGTTGTCGCTTGGCGGCGTGATTTATTCGTTCAATGTTCCCGACAAAAACGGAACAATGACCAATATTTCCGCCAATCTGGAAACCGTTGCCGAATACGAAAAAGCAAGACCCTTTTTCGGGGCATTGGTAGGGCGTTACGGTAACAGAATTGCTAAAGGAAAATTCACGCTCGACGGCAAGGAATATTCATTACCGATCAACAACGGGCTAAATTCTCTGCACGGTGGCAACAAAGGATTCGACACGGTGGTTTGGGACGTTAAAACATTAAAAGGTCGCGATTACGTCGGTCTTGAATTAACGTACACAAGCGCGGA
>JAIRTV010000233.1 GCA_031254675.1 Planctomycetaceae bacterium
AATCACGCACCGATTTGAATTTTGGAATTTCTTTTCTGCGGAAGAACAAAAAGCGAAAATCTTTACCCGACAAAACTTGCCGAAACCGGATTATCGTCTGGTTTTGCTTGCTGGCGAATGGAGTTCTTCTTCGTTTTGGTTTGAACGCCGCTACGAATACCAAACAGTGATTCCGCTTTCAGAAATCGGAAGAACAGGTATTGTTTGTATTCATAAAAACGAAGATGATATGCGGAATCTGCATAAAGAACTCGACCGATTTTGGAACGAAGTACCAGTAATGGCTTCAGATAAAATTAGTGAAAATATAATTGATGACAAAATTCAGCGAAACGATTTAACTCCTCTTCGCCATGATGAACATGATGACTTTACCCGCATCAATCACAACAAAGAGAAAAACGTTTTAACAATTACTGCTGAATATGGCAGTGATATTACCAAAATCTACGCCTATTCTGTTACGTTTCTCTTCCGCTGTTATTGCTGGTTCATGGCGACGGCTTTCATTTTTTTATGTTTTGCGGTTTTGTTTTTCAGTGATAAAATCAAACAAAAGACCATTCCGATCCTCAATGCTGCTGTTGAAAGAGTTACTGAAACGTTTAACGATGATGAGTTAATCAAACAAAATTTCAACCGGCTGAAAAATGAATTGAATCTCGCAGGAAACGGCGAACCGGTTACATATTTTGTTGCGTCCTTTTCCTGCATAATGCTGTTGTCTGCTGTTTCGCTTATTGCCGGTTTATTCTTTTATTTGGTTCATTGTCCTTATTATGTGCGTATGAAGATTCGTTTTGAAGATTCGCCACATCGGCATTGCGAATTGACGGTTGATACTTGGACGGACACGAAACATGATCGTAGCGGGCGTATTGATTATTCTTCGTTTTGCCGTTTGATACCGGCGGAACCGGCAACACATTGGTTATTGACGGGACACAAATTATTTGATCGCAATCCTGTTTGGCGGTGTCCGCTGCAAGTTGTGTTGATAACCCCGCAAGGTTCGTTTCCGATACCGGCAGCGCATACCGAAGAACAGAAGAAAATTATTAAAACCATAATTGCGTTGTTGAAAAAGGGTTGAATCATCAAATTGATCAATATGAAGATAGGCGTTGGGTGTTCGACCGTACAGATATTCACGCTGTTTCCATCGCCACAATGAATCATTGGCACACGCTTGCCACGATTTGGGCTTGCCAAGCCGGAGAACGAATGTTTCGTCGGCAATGACGACGCCTACAAATTTGCACGCGGAATTGTCACCACAAAGCAATAAATTCCGCATGCGACACTATCCACTACAAAGCGTTATCGGAATTGTTCCAATTCGCGGAGCAATCTCGGCACAATCTCATCATAAGAGAAAGTTCCAAGCAATCTTGTTCCGCGTTTTAGATTAACCGATTTTGCCCCACACCAAAGCCCCAAATCCGCATGATCCGTTTCACCAGGTCCGTTCACCCGACAACCCATCACCGCAACCGTCAACGGAATATCCCTCATAAATCGCGTTGCCTCCCGAACTTGTTGCGCCAAAGCAACAAACCGCTCGTTCTCAACCCGCGCACAACTCGGACAACTAATAATATTAAAACAATCCGGCAACCAATCCGACAAAGTCAATATCCGCCCCTCTCGAACATGACTCAAAATAAGTTGACCAACTTCAATCTCCTCCTGCTTACGGTCATTCGGCACCGTCAACGACACCCGAACCGTGTCCCCTATCCCCTCCGACAACAACGTCTCCAACACTACCCGCGATTTCATCACCCCCTCCGGCGGCATCCCCGCCTCCGTAAGACCAAGATGAAGCGGAATATCACCCCGCAATAACGCAAATCGCCGATTCGCCCATATCACCGCCAACGGATCAGACGACTTGATCGAAACACAAAAACGACGAAAATCAAGCGACTCCATAAAATTCGCATGACTCAAAGCACTCGACAACGCCTTCTTCACATTACTATCAATGTTACTCTCACTATCAATATCACCGCCAATATCACTATCACTATTGGCATGACGGTTCGAATAATTCGCCAAAAGATCGCCCGGCACCGCATCAGAAAACAACTTGTTGCCACCGTCCAACGGAGCAAGACTTCCACAATTCACGCCAATCCGCAACGCACAATCATACCGCCGCGCAACCTCAACAATCCTCTCCACTTTCTTTTGCCACGAGATTTCCGGTTCGGCATGGTGAAGATGACCCGGATTGTAACGAATCTTGTCCACGTACGGCGCAACCACCTCCGCCAAACGATAATTCTCCTGCAAATCAACCGAAAGATTCGCGGTTGTCCGCTTCCGAATTTCGCAAAGAGCTTCTGCATCGTGTTGCGTGTCCACCGCCACTCGAACAATCCCCGCCCCCGAATCGGTTAAACGTTGGCAAGTCTCCACCGTGGACACAATATCCACCGTTTTCGTCGCCACCATACTCTGAAGTTGAACCGGATGACCACCACCAATAACAACCGTCCCAATCACAACCTCTCGCGTCTTGCTCCCAATCATAAAACAAAAAACTCTCCCCTCTCAATAACATTGAAAAAACAACTCTCACAAACAACGCAACAACATTAGTCTCGTTAACACGATTCGATGTTATTTCGCACGACGTTACTACGTAAATTTCAAATAAGATAACAACCCTTCCGGCGACGACCAAACCTCAAGACGTTCCGCAACCTCTCTCGCCGTCGCAATCCGTTCGTACGGCTCCCGCGACAACATTCCACGCAATAAATCAACCAAATCAAACGGAATCGCTTGATTAAATAGACGCGGGTCCTTCGGATCACAATTGATACGATCACGGAACTTCTGTTTGACATCGCCATTGGGGTAAGGCAGGAAACCCGTCAACATCTGGTACAACGTACAACCAAGAGAATAAATGTCCCAACCCGGCACCGGCTCCAATGGATTACGAATCTGGTCAGGCGCAATATAATCTACCGTCCCCGCAACACGCCCCGTCCCCTTCGACGCCGAATCAATCTGACACTCCAATAAATTACCCTCCTCAAACATCCGAACAAACGGATCTTTGAAATTCCGCTCAAACGGAACCGCAAGCCCCATGTCCGTCAACTTCGCCAATCCCTCACTCGACAACAGAACATTCGCCGGCTTAATATCACGGTGGATAATACCATTCTCGTGCAAATAATGAACACCCCTCGCAATCTGCCCAAGAATTGTCGCCACAACCTCCACCGGCAAACTCCCCTCCTTCGCAAACAATTCTCGCAAATCACCACCGTCAATAAATTCATGCACCATGTAATGAACATTGCCATCACGACCCGAACCAAAATAACGAACCAAATTCGGATGAATCAAATTCCTCTGTATCTCAATCTCATGCAAAAACCGTTGAGTCAATTCCGGCGTTGTACGCGCAAGCGGCAATACCTTAAGCGCAACATAACCCCGCTCATCATAACCCAAAAAAACATGACCATAACCACCACGACCAATCGCATCAAATATCCGATAATCTCCAAGTGTAAACTTCGTACGACCATTCAATAACTGCTGCACTTGCCAATCATTAAGCAATCCACCCCGAACCAAAAATTCCGCAAACCGACGATCCAACAATGTCACATTGCAATCATGATCAACCGCTTCGCCGTCCAGCGAAGCATCAGAAGAATCAAGCGATTGGGCGTCCTCAACCGCTTCAGGCAAACGACGAATACCATAACATAAACACGCCGGATGTTGCAAATGTTTGCGATCAACAGAATCCGACGCAACAATCCCCTCCACCGAAAACAAATCATCAGATTCAAATCGCCCAAGAAATTCGTCCAACAATTCCGGCGACACAAGACCACTCGCCTTAACATAATGATAGAGTTTAGGAGCTTCCACAGGAAAAATAACCACTAAATATAAAAGTGCTGTAACTATTGACTCAATCCCAATCTGGCACGAAGTTGTGCTATCTGTTCGTCCTTCTCAGCAAGAACTTCATCTTTTTTCGCAAGGGCTTTGTCTTTTTGAGCAAGAGCTTTGTCCTTTTGAGCAAGGGCTTTGTCCTTCTTTTCAATAACCAATTCTTTCTTGGCAAGAGCTTTTTCGCTTCGTGTTAATTTACGGCGAATCTTTTGCATTTCAGCATCGTTATCGCCTTCAACCACGCGACGGATGGATTCTTCAAATTCCATTGCCTTACGTCCTTCGTCCGACGCCGCAACATAAGATAATGTCGTTGCCATACGTCGAACTTTGGCATTTTTAATCGGTTGAAGATATTTCTTGCAATGACCATATTGATCGATAAAGTAATCTTGTTCAAAAAGACTCAAAACCGCATCCAACTTGGTTTTTGCCGAACTGTGAAGACGTTGCGTTTGAACGATAATGCAGTCATGCGTTAATTGTTCTGCAAAATCTTCTTTGGCATGAATTGTTTTTTTGGTGAGAAGATCAACATATTCTCGTGCTATTTTAACGGCAGGCGTGGTGATGGAGGTCAGATTAAAACCGAGAATATAAATCGTAATGATGTGCAATGGAATTTCGGGAACGTTGGGAGGCGAACCGGCTGCCGGGTCGGAACGTTTGTAATG
>JAIRTV010000243.1 GCA_031254675.1 Planctomycetaceae bacterium
TCTAAATTATTCCCGCTTTCGCCTCATTATGGAAACGAAGCAAGTGCGTCAAATGATATTGTCGCAATGCGAGCATTTGCGCTTGGTAGCAATCATCCCGATACGTTTCATGTGTTACGTGGTGATGGTTCGGTTCCGTCTGTCAGCATTTCGACTAATCCGAATATTTTGGTTCTGTTGACAATCGTTGATGATGGTAACAATGTTGTATTGCCATAGAAAGTCTAATGGAACCGGACTTGTCATGTTGTTGAATATTTATCATAATTATTGATAATAGATTAAAAAGTCATCAACATATTGTGATGACCGATAAAACTTCACCCTTTTTAGTACAATATTCAACCAATGAAAACAGCGATTTCCGTTTTTGATATTGAAAATACGGAACGATTTCAACAATTCCGTCAATGTCTGGAAAATGAATTTTCGTTCCTTCGTGTTTCAAAAATAGATATTCAAGGTGAAACTGTTTTGGAAAGCGAAGGAATGAAGATTTTTTGTCTCTATTGTGGTCAGGGCGAGGTGTTTTTGCCCCAAGGTTACCGAACTCAAGAAGGTGATGGAACTTCGTTGCCGGTTGACCTTTATCAACCCGATCCAATTGATACGAAATTCGTTTCGTTGCTCCAAGCCATTCACGAAAAACGTTCGACTTTTTCCGCAAAAGCCGAACTTCCAATCAATGCGATTCTTGGGCGTTGGGATTCGGCAAAAGAGATTTTTTGTGGCGATATTACCGGCGAACTCTGGCGTTTGTTGGAACAGGCTCCGCGTCCATGGAGTTCCGATGCTCACGTGGAAAAAATCATCGAATCACTTTTTCTACAATACCGTAACATCGGATTTTCAACAAAATCAACCGACTCATGGGAACAAATAATGACCGGCGATCAATTGATCGTTACGAAAACAAATCCGTTACGTGTTCGCGGACATTTCCGTTGTTTTTCCATTGAAAACGTCAACCGTAACACGTCGCCGGTTTCTGCTGTGCGGCGGTTACGATTTCTTTTGGACACTGCTGGTGGTTGTAGTCCTGGTTTTGATCCGTTTCGGCGATTGCCGATGACTTGGTTTCCCAATTATCCGAACGAAAACGGAGACGGTTTGAATTTTTTCAACAATCATGTTGTCAATATTCCGGCGGAAAATTCGCCCACTCATTTTCATCCCAAAATTCCAATCGGAGGCGGACTTCCGCAAACAGAATTTTATCTTGTTCTTGACCCGCAGGAGTATCAACTTTCTACTGCCGGTTTGGAAACGGCAATAACGTTGTATCCTGATCTCCACAATTTGGAATATTTTGAAACACATCGCTTGCAACCCGGAATGATTGTTTATATTCCGCCGGGAACAGGACATCGTGGACAAAATGTTTTTGCCTTGATTATGACGGTTCCCGGTTTCAAACCCGGTAACGAATTATATCTGGACAATGATATTTTTGAACGAACCAATGGTGGTTCGCCGTATAACGAAAATCATCTCCAAAGTAAAAATTACCAATGTTTGGAGGATTATTTGTAACTGTTTATTTTTATTAACCTTTTTTACGAGGAATGATTTATGTCTATTACGAGAAGAGTTTTTTTGAAAGCGTCAGCTGCGGTTGCGGTTCCGATTTTTGTTTCGTCAAAAGTATTCGGAGCCAATGAGACCATCAATATTGGAGTGATTGGTCTTGGTATTCGTGGGACGCAATCTCACGTTCCCGAATTTTCCAAACTTTCCGGAGTTCGTGTTACGGCATTAGCCGACCCCGATAAAACACGAACCGCTTCAACTCTGAAAACAATGCAAGAAAAAGGGTTGAATTATCAAATTGATCAGTATGAAGATATGCGTCGGGTGTTCGACCGTACAGATATTCACGCTGTTTCCATCGCCACAATGAATCATTGGCACGCGCTTGCCACGATTTGGGCTTGCCAAGCCGGAAAACATGTTTATGTCGAAAAACCACTTTCGCATTTTATTTGGGAGGGACGGCAAATGGTCAATGCGGCGAAAAAATATAACCGCATCGTTCAGCACGGAACACAACTACGATCATGTCCGTCCATTGTCGAAGCAATTAAATGGACAAAAGCAGGAAATCTCGGCAAAATTCTGTACGTTACGGCATTCGCCAATAAAGTTCGCCAGTCCATCGGGAAACGCCAAGAACCGTTACCGTTACCGAATGATTTTAATTACGATCTTTGGTGCGGACCCGCTCAAGCCGATCCCATTTATCGTAATAAAATACAATATGATTGCAGTTTTACCTGGAATATGGGCGATGGCGAATCGCTTAACCAAGGAGTGCATCAAATTGATGTGGCACGCTGGTTGCTCGGCATCGAAGGAATGCCAAAACGAACACTAAGTATGGGCGGACGATTTCTTTTCAACGACGCCGGCGATGTTCCGAATACGCAAATTATTTATTACGATTATCCCGATGTTCCGATTTTGTACTCAACTTACAATCTTTCCGAATCAAAAAATTCCAAAAAAGCTGAGAATTTTCGTTTTACATCGGTTGGAATTACGATTGATTGTGAAAACGGTTGGGTAGGTATTTCCCATTCGCCGTATTGTGTTGCTTACGACAAAAACGATAAAATTATTCAAAAATGGTCAACAGGCGGAGATCATTTTCAAAATTTCGTCAACGCCGTGCGAAACGGTAACAACAATGATCTTGCGTCGGATGTTTTGTGCGGACATCTTTCAACACGTATTGGTCATGCCGGTAATATTTCGTATCGTTTGGGCGAACGTGCCAATGTGTCGGAACAGAAAAAAGTGGTTGCGGATTATCCGTATTTTGCGGAGATGCACGAGCGATATTTGAAACACTTAGCCGCTCATGAAATTGATCCGAATGAGACGATACTTGGACGTTGGCTTGAATGTGATACGGAGAACGAATGTTTCGTCGGCAATGACGACGCCTACAAATTCGCACGTGGTTCCTACCGAAAACCGTATCTCATACCAAATTTATAA
>JAIRTV010000291.1 GCA_031254675.1 Planctomycetaceae bacterium
TCGGCGCCAGCTTATCTGGTTATTTTTGATCGCCGTCCCCAAGCGAAAGAATTGTCGTGGGACGAAAAAATTTCGTGGACGCTTGATGAAGCAAGTCAAGTTACGGTATTGGGATGTTAAAAAATATTTTTGTATTTTTTAATCTTATTAACCGATATAATGTTGCCGCAAGGAGAAATGATTGGGAATATTCATTTGTCTCTCTTGAAAACAAGAATTACCGGAGTAAAATATCGGCATAGTTAGCCTATTGAGTTGTATTGAAAATTGAATTTTTTATTTGATATTTTGGTTATCGCCAGCGCAATTTTACGGTAAATGGCATAAATGGTTACTGTTATTTGAATGGTTTCCGTTATCCACTATGAACCATGCGAATTTTTGCAACGATTGGCAGTTTTTTCGTCGTACTTGTGTTGTATTTTTTGTACGGTTGGGTTTTGGTGCCGTTAGTTTTGCCAACTCCTACCGAGTTTACACCGCTTGTTACTTCGGACAACCCGACCAACGAAGAAATCGAACCATTTTTGTTTCTCTTTCCTGAAGAAGGTTGGGAGCGCAATCCCGAATCGGAAATTCATTATCTCCAATTTGGTCAGACGATCATTTTGTTCGGAAAAGACGAAGCACAAGGTAATATTGTCAAATTACAACCTTGCACGGTGTTAATGGTTCAGGGATTGGACGATCCCAATCTTACGGAAGCGGAACGGCACGAATGTATTCGGCAAGCAATTGTTATGCGAACACCGCATTACGCCGAAATTGAATTTGATCGAGATTTCAATTTCGGTCAGTTTCCGTTACCGAATATCAAAGCCGGTCGCCTTTTTGGAAAAGTTACCATCGAAAGCGACCAGAAAGAAATCGGAGCACAAGACGATTTGTTTTTAGAAACAGAAGATATTTCCATTACCGAATCGCCCGGGTTGACAAAAATTTCTACTTTTAAAGATGTTCGGTTTTATGCCGGTTATCATTACGGCGAAGGTTCAATGCTTAGTATGGAATTGGCGTTGTCTAATCCTAATTTGCCTCAATCGCCGAAAGAATTGAGTTTGGTGCGTTTCGAAAAATTAAAACAACTCAATCTTGTTTTTCCCGAAGACCCGAAATCTGTTCCGAAAATTTCGGACAAAACACAACAAACCGGATTGCAAACCGGTAACGCAAAGAAATCGTTGCGAAAATTTCCTGTTGTTCCATCCGGTCCGGCGACTTTACTTGATATTAAATGCCAACGTGAATTTATTTTTCAGTTTGTCAAAGCGGAGAAACCGAACGAAAAAAATGGGATTGCCAAATTTTTGGGAAATGCCGATGTTCGACGAACCAATCCGGACGGTTCAACCGATTTCTTAACCGCAGAGGAAATTCAAGTTAAATTTCAAACCAAAGACAAACAATCAAACAACACTCAATCTGTTGCCAAAAACACGACAACCGGAAAATCAAACAATTTTGCTTCAAATAATGATTTCGGTAATTTGGAACCGGTAAGTTTTGAAGCTAATGGAAAATTGGCACAAAATAATCAACCTGTTGTTCCTGCCAAATTGACCAGTCAACAAAGCGGCGGGATTCTGATGACCGGAGATCATATTTTGTACGATATTCGTAAGAATCTTTTGGTTCTCGAAACACAAACATTGTCTGGTGCGTCGAAAGAAGTTGAGATGGTTTTTCAGAATCAATATTTCATACGAGGAGAAAAAAGTTTTCAATATTTATTGGGGGAAAACGGAGAATTTGGCAAATTGATTTCTGAGGGAAAAGGAAGTTTACGCGGAAATATTGGCAACGAAAAAACTCCGAAAAAATTATTTTTATCTTGGAATGCGTTGTTGGTGGAACCGTATCCGATGGTGAAAAATCAGATTGTTCTGAAACTTTGGGGTGGAATTACTGCCAATATGGAAGGATTCGGAAGCATGACTGCCGGAAAATTTGATCTTTGGTGTAATATTGAACCAAAAACAGTTAATCCGAATATTGTCGATCCAAAGACTGTTGAGCCGAAAACGAAAACAACTCCGAATATGTTACCGAAATTGAATTCTGATCAAGATACGCTATTCGGCGACAATAATAACGTAACGCCTGATCGTGCGGTGGTGATGGATAAGGTTCATTTTGTGAACGAAAAAGGAACGTGTGATGTCAATCGGTTGCATATTTTTTTCAAAACGATTTCTTCTACGGGAGCGGTTACACAATCGCGTTGGACGCCTCGAATGTTGCTGGATTCGCCGCCGTTGATCCCTGATAATCAGTCGATGGTTGTTTCTCATCCGTCGGCAACACATCGCCAACTCATTACATGGGCGGATGGTGTTTCAGCAATACCGTCAACAACAGCAACATCGACAAAAACTTCTTCGGTAATTCAACAGGTTCAATTTGTCCAACCGCCGAATGCTCCACCGAATATTCCGCCGAATACTTCGCCGATTGTTCAATCAAAAGCGTCGGTCAATCCGAATCAAGCAAGCAATCAAACCAATCAAACGACGACAACTCAAACTCCATCCGGTTTGGTTCCGTTGTATCAATCGCAACCGGTTCCGCCAGTTGGGACTTCGCCAACGGTTCCGGTGCGTCCGAACCAAAATCAAAATCCTAATGTTTCCGGTTCTGTTGCGTCACAGAATTTTCTTGGTATTCAATCTCAGGCATCGGCGCAATATGCAATTACCGGCAAACAGATGAATATGCAAGTTGTTTCCGGTGATGGACATTCCCATGTTGAAATGTTGGCGGTTGAAGGCAATGTCCGAATTACCGAAAAAACGGCATTGGAACAATTACCTGATACAACTATTATTGAAATTAGCGGTGAAGAAGTTACGGTTTGGCATCCGTCGTCGCCTGAAACACAAATGTTGATTATGGGAAAACGACAAGATGCTGTTTTTCGAGGGCGTGGAATTGAGTTACGGGCGAAAGAAATCAATATTGCCCGATCCAGTAACAAAATTTGGGTTCCCGGTGTTGGGCGTTTAATTGCTAATACGGATGCCGATTTGACACAAAAATATCTCCAAACAAAAAATACGGCAACAACAAATTCTGTTGAAACCGCAACTGCTTCCAATACGCCGGTTTCTCTTGTTCCTCTGAAATCCGCCAATAGCGCAACAGATACAAACTTAAATGCAACGATAAATGCCGACACAACCGCCAATACAACCGTTAATACAAAAATCAATCGAGACAACAGGTTGTTGGTGGATTGGAATGAAAACATGATTTTTAACGGTAAGGTGTTACAGTTTCTTGGAAAATCCGACAGAAACGGAAATCGTGTTCGGGCGATTTATCAGGACAAAGAGGTTTGGTGTGATGTGATGGAAATTCATCTGAATCGTCTGATCTTGTTTTTCGATGACAAATCGGATGTCAAACCGGAAGCGGAAATGATTCAATGTGCTAATAATGTTTTTGTTCGCAGTCGGGAATTGGACGAACAGAATCAGTTAAAATCGTTGAGCAGCGCGGAATTTGGTAAATTGCGATTTTATGTTGCGTCAAATTATTTTGTTGCGGAGGGACCGGCAGACCGACCTGGCATGTTACGTTTTACAAGTTTAAATTCTGACGAAGGATTTTCTAATACGAAAATGGGTTTACCGGAATCGTTGTCGTCTCATGAGGGGGGCGGGTTAAAATTTCTTTCGATTTGGTTTCATGATCATATTCAGGGAACATTTATTGGCGATATGCGTAATGTGGAAATTAGTGGGCGGGTACAAACGGTTTATCTTCCGGTCAATTCGTGGGACGATCATATTGGAATCGACAATTTGAATATTGCACGAAAAAATGGTTACATTTTGGAATGTGAACAATTACATATTGTTGAAATGCCGGACATGAATAACAATCAGCAGAACACATTGGAATTGACGGCGTTTGGCAATGCTTCGATTGACAACAGCAAATTCTATGGTAAAGCGCGCACGATCAAATACAATCAGGCGAAAACGCTTGTAACATTTGACGGCAACGCAAAAATTCATACCTTTGAAGAAGGCAAAAAATCTGAAACGGCGGCAGAAACAATTCAATACGATACAAAAAGTAAAGCAATACGAATGAATCAATCGCAAGGAATCCAGATTGGCGGTCAATAATTAGTTTCTGTTGATTTTATGCGAAGTAAAATATTTACACACATATTTTGTAGCAAAATATTACAAAATACGGCGTTACACGAACATGATCATGATGACGATCCAAAGTATCGTTTGTCAATGTAGAAAGTGTCCTTTTTTTTCAATCTCAAGAGACCGATTTTCGTTTCTTCAAATTTTTTTGATTCACTATGAAAAGTTCATTTACGTTTCTTTGTTTTTTTTCAACGGTTAGTTTTTTTTGTTTTTTTTCGTTACTGTGTCAGGCGTTGGAGCGTCCCAATGTTTTACTTATTTTGGCGGACGATCTTGGTTGGAGTGATACGACGCTTTACGGTACGACTCAATATTATCAAACGCCCAATCTCGAACGTCTTGCCAAACGTGGTGTAACATTTACTCGTGCTTATTCTGCTAGTCCGCTTTGTTCGCCGACGCGCAGTAGTATTATGACTGGTTTACATCCGGCTCGTTTGGGAATTACAACGCCGTCTTGTCATTTGCCGGAAGTGATTCTGACCGCGGCATCGGGTCTTGACGCTCCACCCAATGAACCGGTACTCCAACCGTTTACTGTAACACGCTTGAACACAACCTACAACACTCTTGCCGAATCACTCAAAAAAGCAGGTTATGCAACAGCTCATTTCGGTAAATGGCATCTCGGTAGAGAACCCTATTCGCCGTTGGAACATGGATTTGATACGGATATTCCTCACTATTACGGACCAGGTCCGGCGGGAAGTTATGTTGCTCCGTGGAAATTCAAAAATTCCGGTACGAATTTTGATGCGGATCAAGACGTTCCTGACCAACATCTCGAAGATCGAATGGCTCAGGAAGCGGTGCGATGGTTGGAACAACACAAAGACGAACCTTTTTTTCTCAATTATTGGATGTTTAGTGTTCATGCTCCGTTTGATGCCAAAAAAACGTTGATCGAAAAATACCGGCAACGTCTTGATTCCAATAATCCGCAGCACAGTCCAACGTATGCGGCAATGATTGAAAGTATGGACGATGCGGTTGGAACATTGCTGGACGCATTGGATCGTTTGGGAATTGCTGATACAACAATGATCATTTTTTATTCGGACAACGGTGGAAACATGTACGATACGGTTGACGATACAACACCCACCTCCAATATTCCGTTGCGCGGCGGAAAAGGGACGTTGTTCGAAGGTGGAATTCGTGTTCCGTGTGTAACCGTTTTGCCGGGCGTTACGAAAAGCGGAACTCAGTCCGATCAGATTATTCAAAGTTGTGATTTATTTCCGACAATTCTTGATATTCTTGGACTAAAATCCGAAACAAATTTCGATGGTATTAGTATTGTTCCGGTTCTCAAGGGCGAAACACTGGAACGCGATACGATTTTTACATTTTTTCCGCATTATGCTAAAGTTACTCCTGACTGGTTACCTCCTGCGGTTTCTGTTCACAGTGGTGATTGGAAATTGATACGAATTTTTCATGGCGAACTGAATGGTCAACATCAATGGAAATTGTACAATTTACGTGAGGACATTGGCGAAAAAAATGATCTTGCTGCTAAAGAGCCGGAACGTGTTAAGGAATTGGACGCAAAAATTGAGCAATTTCTCGTGGACACGAAAGCGGTTGTTCCGATTCCGAACCCTAAATTCAAACCCGAATTGCATGATTCCGCTCAAATTGGCGTACCTGTTCGACATCAACCAAGAGTACACAATCCGTCGGTTGCTGGTTGGACACCGAGTGCGGATTGCAAACTAAAAATCGAAGCCGGAACTTTGTTAATCGAATCAAACGGCAATGATCCGCAAATTGTTTATCACTTGCCGAAACCATTACTCGCTGGAAAATACCAACTTGAATTGACGTTATCTTCCAATTCGCAAGGACAAGCACAATTTTTTTGGCACGAAAATGGTATTGCTCCGACATTTATTCGGCATCGGAGTGTTTTGTTGAAGACTAATCATGACGGTGAAGTACACAATTACCGGACAGAATTTACTGCGGCGCACGAAATTTTGGCGGTTCGGTTTGATCCGTCAACTGCTTCGGGAAAAATTCGTCTAACAGAAATGAAACTGACCGATACTAATGGAAAAATTGTACAACAATGGAAATTCAAACCCAAACAATAAGGCGACTTCTAGAGCGTGTTATACTTTACAACGCCACCAATTGTTCTTTTTTGAAGTTTTGAAATTTTGGAGTCATTAGTTTTTTGATTTCTTATCGTCATCGGTATAAGTAGCACGCAACATCCTTAGACTCCTTTCTGATATGAGCAACACAAAACTAGAGTAGAACCAATTTAACTGAAGTATAAACTATCTAAAGGCTCTCGAAACGTGTCCGTTCATTGACGGTGCGGAGTATAATATAAATATTTATGCCTTGTCTGAAAGAGGTGGACAACCTTTCAGTTAATAGTTATGAGTGAATAGTGAATAGTTGAAATGCCGCAAGCGGAATTATTACCAAAATGGCAATAATTCCGCTTGCGACACTATCAACTATCAACTATTAACTACAAGGTGGGTGATGTTTCGCCGAAACATCACATTGCCGCAAGGCAATTCTAACCCTGTGTTGAGCTGGCAATCAGATTCCAAACCGCTCGGCAACACAAATTGCCAGCCGAACACAAGGGCAGTGATGTTTCGGCGAAACATCACCCACCTTGTAGTTGATAGTGGAAAGTTGATAGTGTCGCAAGCGGAATTATTGCCATTTTGGTAATAATTCCGCTTGCGGCATTTCAACTATTCACTATTCACTCATAACTA
>JAIRTV010000395.1 GCA_031254675.1 Planctomycetaceae bacterium
ACACAAAATCGCGACCGTTTCGAACCTCGTGATCGAACCCAAAATCGCGACCGTTTCGAACATCGTGACCGAACACAAAATCGCGACCGGTTCGAACGTCGTGATCGTTCTCAAAATCGCAACAATTTCGAACATCGTGACCGCACACAAAATCGCGACCGTTTCGAACGTCGTGATCGCACACAAAATCGCGACCGTTTCGAACCTCGTGATCGAACCCAAAATCGCGACAATTTCGAACCTCGTGATCGAACCCAAAACCGCGACCGTTTCGAACATCGTGACCGAACACAAAATCGTGACAATTTCGAACGTCGTGATCGAACACAAAATCGCGACAATTTCGAACATCGCGATCGAACACCAAACCGCGACCATTTCGAACATCGTGACCGAACACAAAATCGCGACCGTTTCGAACATCGTGATCGAACCCAAAACCGTGACCGTTTCGAACGTCGCGATCGAACACAAAATCGTGACCGTTTCGAACATCGCGACCATTTTGAACGTCATGACCGCACACAAAACCGCGACCGTTTCGAACGTCATGACCGAACACAAAACCGCAACAATTTTGAACGTCGTGATCGTTTCGAACATCGCGACGATAGAGAAACCGATTCTAAAAATGATCGACAATCGTTTCCGAAAGATTCATCAGAAAACCGGCAAAAACCAAGACAACGTAAACCGTTTCAAAAAAAGCCGATAAAAAATTTCAAAAATAACCGACAAAATAAAACGTCAAATATCCCCAATCCCAATCGTTTACGGAAAAATCCCCAATAAAATCGTAACTCTATTGTAACTATTTTCAAATAAAGAATATAAAGTCGATTCTAAAAATTTATGTAAGGATCAAATGAAAGCGTTAGTAGGACATTTCTGAGATAAATTGTCATATGTTGTCTCACTAATGCTTTCACTTGACCTCTTTTATTATTTCAACAAGAGAATATTCCCTGTCCATTGGGATTGCGGCACGGAAATTGTTTCGCCGGCTTTTAACTGAATCGAATAAACCGACATTTTCGTTTTGCCGCCGTCCGTGTAATAAAGAGCGTCTTTTTGAACAAGTTTCCAATTACCAAGCAATTCCAATTCCTTGGATCCGGTCAAAAGAAAAAGTTCCGCATCTTTTTTCGCCGTAACGTTAAGAATCGGATTTTCGCCGCCGAATGTTTGGGTAAAGAAAACAGGTCTTTCCTTAGTGCTTTGAAATTGTCTCGGAATCTCTTTCCAAACATAATTCCTGTTGCCAAAAGCAACCGCATCGTTCTTAAATTCTTGAATCGCACAATGTTCACCGCGAACAGAAAACAATGCGGTTTCATAATTGATTGATTTACGATACCAAGGATTTTCCGCTCCATGACTTCGCGGATTCTTTTTATAATAAAAATATCCATCTTCGGCGCCTATCAATATGTCGGGAATACCGTTGTTGTCAAAATCAACAATCGTCGGGCTAGTACTATGACCACTGACATTTCGACGATCAATCTGTTTCTTATTTCGGAATCTCCAAGTTCCGTTTTCGTACTTTATTTGTTGGAAGGCGTCGGCGTTGGTTGAATTAACAAAAAAATCAACCGCCCCATCACCATCATAATCCGCGAAACAAATTTTCCGGCGTCCACTTCCTCCTGATTTTCTAGCGTTTAACTGAATCGGTTTCTCGTTTTCGTCCACAAAAACACGTTTCGGTGGAAGAAGAACAAGTTGATTATTGATCTTTTTTCGTTCAAAAAAAGCAAGAAATCCTTCGTGGTCAAGCATTAACAAATCGACAAGTCCGTCTTTGTTCCAATCAAACATCACTGGTGTTGTCCGCCATTGCGTCAACAAACCTTTGCCTTCGGGACGCAGCCAACCGTAAGCCAATTTTGGTTGTTCGTTTTCCCATTCGACTTCAACCGGTTGCGGAGCGGCAAGTTTGGGAACGGTTTTCGTGCCGATATTGCGAAACCAAATGACTTTGCCCCAAATTGAATTTGCCATAATATCCGGCAACTCATCGCCATCCCAATCCGCAACCGTCAATGTGGTATAACCCCATTTTGCTTCGACGGGTCCTTGAATGGAACCATTGACGCCAGCCATGATACGAAAAACCTTCCCGTCAACTTCCAATCTTTTCGGCGCATTCCATTTCGGCGGATCAACCCCGCGACCGCTCAGATTTTCGATAAACTCAATGTAACCGGAAGCGTTACCACAAATCAAATCATCATCGCCGTCGTTGTCCCAATCAAAACCGCAAGGTGTTACAAGAGCGCCGCATTTTAATTCGTCGGCTTCTTGCTTGAAATATTTCGGTTCCAGAAATACGGGACGATTATTTTTGAGTTGACCGGTATTTTCAATGAAAGCGACTCGTCCGTCTTCATCGCCGCAAATCAAATCGAAATCGCCGTCGCCATCCCAATCAAACGCCACCGGCGTAATCATTCCCATGTCCATGACAAGCGGCAATCCATTCTGTAACGTCAATTGAACACCTTTCAAGTATTTCGGTTCTGTTCGAGTTCCGACATTTTCGAAATAGGTAAAACTGTCCTTAAATTCGCCGCAAATAATATCGAGATCGCCGTCGCCGTCCCAATCAAGCATATTGGGACAAGGCCAACCATACGTTTCAAGATTTTTATTTTCCGTATCTTTTAACAGAAATGGTGTTGCATAAATTGGTTGTTCGTTTGTTCCGGTGTTTTTGGCAACATAAAGATAGCCGTGTGTTTGATCATTTTTCCAATTTCCATGTTCATCGTAGGCGTTATCCCAACCGTAATCGCTCCAATCGTCGATCCCGATCAACATATCGGTTGTACCATCGCCGTCGTAATCAACATATTTCCACATATTACCACGAATATTTTTCGGGTGAACATTTGCCGGAAGTGGAAGTTTGACCGGTTTTTCTGTACCGGTTTTGGCAAAATCGGGATATTCGTTTGCCGGCGTCAACACACGCGGTTTGCCGTTAACGTAACTGACTTGAACATTGATTTTGCCGTTGCTGATTCGCCGTGCTTTTTTGAACACCGGCATTGTGTCGGCTGTGCCGGGATGTTCAAAAACATACGTTCCGTTGTAAGGAACACATTCACAGGAAATCACTAAATCCGTGAAACCATCGTTGTTGACATCCATTGGAACCGGCCACGCCCAAAGTCCAACACCAAGATCAACAACTAATCCGGGATTATTGTACTTTAACCGTTCCAACTGCGGTTCCGACTCTTGAGCCGAAAGCAATAACGTACCAAAAACAAACAACACTACACACAAAAAATTCTTTCTCATGGAATGACCTTTCTGAAAAATAAAAGTTATTGAATTAGGGAAAGTCAAAATTGTCGATTACAATTATTGATTGTAACAATGAACATTCCCTGTTTCATTAGAAACGATAGATTAGTGAAAAGTTTTACCTGAAAATAGCTGTTTGGCAAGTGTAATTAGGCGACAAACAGGATGTTATTTTACGACAAGTTGCTATACCGTAACTGTTTGCTTTTTGGCAAAATTAACACGATAAAAATTTTCGTAAAATCCTGTTGATCTTGTCGAGAGATATTGGCAACTATTCGAAACGTGTTTGACGATAAACGATACTAATTGCTGATATTGATGCAAGCAACTGCCAAAAAACGACGTTGATTGTCAATGGCGAATTTTGCGAATCGGTCAACGCAAGCGGAATAATTGATGGTGTTTTTATTTGAACACGGAAAATACAGAAAGACACGGAATTTTTTATTTTTCCGTGTCTTCCATGTTCAATTTATTCTTTGAGCAAAGGTTTATTCTTGACGAATTATTCCCGGCTGGACAGAAATAGTTGCAAAACATACCAGAACAGAATGAACAACGAGGCGAGTAGGGCGAGTGATGCGGCGACATGTTGTCCGATTCGGTAATGGTGTAAGACATTCGAGGTGTCGTACAAAATGTAACCGCAAGCCAGAGCAATCATCGCATAAATGAAAATAGGTCCCAAATGGAAACCAAACACAACAGCGAGAATAATCAACCCCAAAGCTGCCAATCCGCCAAACATAAGAAAAGTTCGCAAAAACGAGAAATCTTTCCGCGTAATAAAAACAGTCAGCGTCATCAAGGCAAATAGTCCGCCGGTTGCCCAGCCCGCCGAAACAATAATCTGAGGACCGTTGCCCACCAACAAGGCAATCGTCAACAACGGAAACAGAACTATTGAAGCAACAACAGCGTAAAGAGCTAATCCGGCAACTTGCATGATTGGATTTGCGGCGTTGCGTGCCCACGTATCGGCGACCCATTGAACCGCCATAAACAACCCAAGCACAACAAGCCACATAAAACCGTTGGTCATTGTTCCGGCGATGAGTTTTGCTTGTTCCATGCCGAGTAGATTGAAGTAAAGGATTTCCAATCCAACCATCGACAAAACAGCGCCAACAAGATAAAAATAGGTTTTCGTAATAAACCCGGCGCGTTCTTCGGTGGCGGCGGCAGCGGCAAAAAGGTCTGTTGGGGCGTAAAATTCGTTGTTAAAAGTATTGGAATTGTTTGGGTTCATTGTTTTTTCTCCTTTTCCAAAAACGGGAGTTGACAAAAGTTTCCCTTTTGATTTTCTCTTTGACAATGCCGGATCGTTCAAAGCAAGATTGTTCAAAACGGACTAACAACAGTGTTGCTTATTTTACTGAAAACTGATTGCTATTGTCAAGAGGTCTTTGAAAATTATTTGTAACGACCCAGTAGAACGTTCACACACAATACAAAACCGAAAAACCAAAAAGAGAAGACCTTTTCTTTAACTCAATATGACGAAACCGGCACAATCCTTCAAAACAATCCTTTCAAACAATCTTTCTTCTGGGAAGAAATGGAACACAGAATACGCGGAAGGCACAGAAAAAATAAAAAAATTCCGCGTCTTTTGTGTTTTCTGTGTTCTCTATTTTTTTGAATACAGAATACACGGAATATACAGAAAAATCAGATAAACAAAAAATAGGACGTGAACGATTACCAAAAAATCCCCTCATTCTGGTGCCAGAACAACTCATTCTGGCACCAGAATAACTCATTCTGGCACCAGAACAACTCATTCTGGCACCAGAACAACTCATTCTGGCACCAGAATAACTCATTCTGGCACCAGAACAACTCATTCTGGCACCAGAATAACTCATTCTGGCACCAGAATAACTCATTCTGGCACCAGAACAACTTAAAAACAATAACGAGGAAACTGAATAGGACGGAGAACTTTCATCTCCGACCTAATTTTTCTTACAAAACGAGTTTTTCATTATATTCTGTGTTTTCCGTCTATTCCGTGTTCAAATAAAATCACCGTCAAACGGAATATTCAAATGAAAGACTTTGTGTTGGCGACAAGTTAGAGAAAAGGTTTTGGTGAATTAGAATGAAATTGCGAGAAGAAGTTCGCAATTATTTGTAGATTTCGCCGTTTTGGAATTCTTGCCATGCCGTTTCGAACCAAGGATTGGTTTGGGGGATTGGTCGGCGTTGTTCCCAACGATGTGTCATTTCCCTCGTTTTCGGATCGTAACAACTCGATAACACCTTATCTTGATAAGTTTCGTTTTCCGGTTGCAAACTCCATCGGTTGGCGTCTAGTTTTGGATGAATTGGTTTTCCGCCAACCACCAACCCGCTACCACGACTGCCAACACCGGAACCAACCGCAAAAAGAATCGCATCAAGATAAATCGCATGGGCAAGAGAAAATGGGTTCTGGTCATTTTGAAATTGTTGCCAAGCGTCCTTGACCGCAATTTCCAAATCGCCGGAACGCCGAACCATTGCCCCGAATTGCGACATCCGACACCGAACCGATTTCGGAATCGTCCTAAATGACCGAAACGGCAACGAATCCGGTTTTTGTAAGTTCGACATCACTGCCTCAAGAGGAAGAGTTCGGTTTCGATATTGGTTCGCAATCAACTCCGCCGCCCGGAACGCTCCAACTTGACCCGAATTCAACGCCGAACCACCAGGACGCGCAATACCATGCGAACCATTAACCTCACCAATAGGAAAAAAATGTTTAATATTCGTCGATTCCCACCAAATTGTTCCTGCCAAACCACCGTTATTGTGTTGCGCGCAAACCGCAACCTCAAGCATGTCTTTGCGTAAATCAATTCCGTGCGCCGCATAAAGTTGCACCGCGTGGGGATTCATCGCCTCAAGCCGTTCAAACGGCGTACCCAATAACGCTGACGATTTCGCAAGATAGTCATACGCCTCCACCGACAATCGATCAAAACGAAAATCTTGCGGATTGGCACGGTAATCCAGAAAAACCCGACGACAATGTTCCACCGTTTCAATATAAACCAAAAGATCAATCATCGAACTACCGCCAATAACCTTGCGGACATCAAAAGGCCATTGATAACCTTTCAGAAAAATGTTCGAATGAAGTTGACCGGACGAGTCGAAATAGTCTTGTAAAAATTCGCGCGGATGATGACCATCGGAATCAGTACTCACAAAACGCGGAATAACTTGCATATAACTACCAGAAACATTCCAACGGAATTTTGTTGACGCTATTCCAAATTGCGATTCCGGTAAGTTTCGGGCTTCCGCCCCAATCGCCAACGCCAAACCGATACCACCCTTATGACATGGCGGATAAACACTCGCTTCGTACAACCCTCCAGGACCACCAACCGCAAAAATAACATTTTCCGCAATAATCGGAACCAATCTGTCAGCGTCGTCAAGAAAAATCGCTCCACAAATACGACTCTCGCCTTGTTCTTCCCATTTCAGGAGTTCGATGCAGCAAAAATGTTCGCAAACCGGAATCCGCAACAACTCAACTTGTCGAATTAACGCCAAACACATATCACGCGAAGTGTAAGGACCAACAGAGGTTGCCCGCTGACGCGGGTCGTGATCGGTTTTGTAACCGACAAACTGACCAAAAACATCCGTCGGAAAACGAACTCCAAGATTCACCAAATGGAAAAAAGTACGAGCAGACAACGCCGCCTCAACCAACGCAATATCTCCATGCATTGAGCCATTGTCGAAAAGTGTTTGCGCTGTTTCGTAAGGAGAATCCGTCTGATGACCGCAAAACGAAAGTTTATAATACGTTTGTTTATCGCTTCCGGTATTGATGGAAGTGCTTCGGTCAAAACCTTCTGTTGCGATTAAGATATCGTCTATTCCTTCTGCACGAAGTCGAATTGCCGCACAAAGCCCTGCTGCTCCACTACCAATAATTAACGTGTGTACTGTTCGCATCGCAAAAAAATAATCAATCTATTCTTTGGTGTTGGGAAGTGTTAAGAAATAATCAATGTTAGAAGTTCGTGTTTTGACAACCGAGCCGAACAAACAAGAAAAAAACAAAAAGAAAAGAACCACACAGAAAATATCAAAGATTGTGAGGTTGCCTTGCCGACGCGGTTCCGAAATGCGGGAAAGAGGATTTGAACCTCCACTGAGTTGCCCCAACCAGG
Source organism: Planctomycetaceae bacterium (assembly GCA_031254675.1). Taxonomy (GTDB): domain Bacteria; phylum Planctomycetota; class Planctomycetia; order Pirellulales; family Thermoguttaceae; genus WRKP01. Next base: position 7,500 of record JAIRTV010000395.1, read on the forward strand.
CCCTCAACCTGGCGCGTCTGCCAATTCCGCCATTCCCGCGAAAAATCAACTGGGAATCATTTTACAGCTTCTCAATAACACGTCAAGATGGGGGAAAATCGCAGTCAACAGTTGATAGTTAATGAGAAATAGTTGGTGGAGAACGTTGGGGTTGTAATTCGTCTGTACTTGAATCTTTGCTGTTACCGTGTTTTGGCAAGGAAAACACGCATGGAATGGGGAATAAATTTTAATGCGGCATGAAGATTGGGTTTTGGACCGGTTCCTTCGGGGAAGATATCGCTGGGAGACGCGGACGAAGTGTCCACAAACAATCGCCACGAAAAGTTTTGACACACCGCCGGAAAATAGAATTCGCGCGGTTCCCAACCGCCATG
>JAIRTV010000468.1 GCA_031254675.1 Planctomycetaceae bacterium
CAAGGCTAGCCCTAAAGCTATTTCGAAGAGAACGAGCTATCTCCCAGTTTGATTAGACTTTCACTCCTCCCCACAAGTCATCCCCTCGGTTTTCAACCCAAGTGGGTTCGGTCCTCCACGCGGTTTAACCCGCGCTTCAACCTGCTCATGGGTAGATCACTGGGGTTCGCGTCTGGCACAAACAACAAATTCGCCCTATTCAGACTTGGTTTCCCTGTGGCTTCGAACCGAAGGTTCTTAACCGGGCTGTTTACGCCAACTCGCCGGATCATTATGCAAAAGGCACGCCGTCACACGGATATAAAATATCATCGTGCTCCGACCGCTTGTAGGCACATGGTTTCAGATTCTATAGACACTCCCTTTCAAGGGTTCTTTTCATCTTTCGATCGCTCTACTGGTTCACTATCGGTTATCAGAGAGTATTTAGCCTTGCGGAATGGTCTCCGCCGATTCAGTCAGGGTTTCACGTGACCCGACCTACTCAGGTATCTCTCGGGAGGCTGTACAAATTTTGTGTACGGGACTGTCACCCTCTGTGGTATGGCTTTCCAACCATTTCTACTATCCGACAACTTTTTGACTCCCATGCGAGAGACCCTACAACCCCAAAAGGAAAATCCTTCTGGTTTGGGCTGTTCCGCTTTCGCTCGCCGCTACTGACGGAATCGATTTTTCTTTCTTTTCCTACAGGTACTTAGATGTTTCAGTTCCCTGTGTTGCTTGTACTGATCTATGAATTCAATCAGTACCGGTTCAGGAATTCCGGGATCACAGTTTGTTTGACAACTCCCCCGGACATATCGCAGTCTTCAACGCCTTTCAAAATCTTCTGATACCAAGACATCCCCCATGCGCCCTTTCTAGCTTGATCACAAATATCCGATACTCCTTTTACAACAAGCTCTTAGTTCTCCGTTCACAAAAACAATCATAAACGGTTATAATGTTGCCTGTTGGTTTAGTAAGGAAATCAGTAATTTGTGGCTAGTGTCGTTGCTGCATTGCAACGACAGTAACGAACATATATTTAATCTACCTAACTATAGCGCTCTATAAGTAATTTCTGTTAGTTTTGTGAATCATGATTGATTCTCAACTAACGAGAACTCTTTTATAGTGCAGATGCCACTCTTGCTTCACCTAATTGTCAAAGACCATTTGTTGCTCCAAAGGCTTTCGGCACTTTTTTGCAAACGCGAGTCATAATTCTATATGTGATTTTTATTCTGTCAACGGGGTTTTCAGAAATTTTTCTTTTTTTTCTCCGCCAACAAATAATAACCGCAAATCAATTATGACGTCAAAGTATATCGGCTTCCCAAAAACTGTCAAAGGGGGATGGTAAAGAATTTTGAGAAAAAATTAAAATCGCATTATTTTTTGGAGCGTGTTAGGAATTGATGAGGACTAAATTGGCGAAATTTGATAAATTTATGGCTTGTTTTTACGGCTTTACGATTTCATATTGATTCCTGATGTATTCTAGAAAAATTTTTGAGATTTTGTTCTAAAAATTCAGTATTCACCAACAAAATTCGCGAGAGTTGTATTTCCTGGATGGTTACAAACATTCTGGAACGAAGACCCAAAAATGCACGAAACGAGAGACGATTGCGGATTTGAAGTTCGATCTGATCATCGGAAAGATTATAAACCGTTTTAAGAATGATGATTTTGAACGTCAAAAAACAACGGGTGTGACATAGGACGAAAAATCGCAAACACTAACTTGAAAAATCACTCCCCAACCGATACTATTCATTTGAGCCTCTCAATTGAACACAGCATACACAAAAAGCACAGAATGTTTTGTTTTATTCTATATTTTTTTTCTGTTTATCTTGTGTTTTTCGGGTTTCCGCGTGTTCTGCGTTCAAGCCGCGTGCAATCTGTTAATTGGGAAAAGGGCGATTTGACAAGATGAGGGAGTTTGAACAATGTCTCGAAATTTTTTGGTGTTTATATTTTCCGGTTGGATGTTGGTTTTGTTTTCGGGTTGCAACAACCCGTTATCTGGCGAACCATCGCCGAACAGTGTTGAGGTTCCGAACTCCTCCGCAATACCGCAAGTTGACGTTTACACTGTTCGAAGCGAAAACGTGCCGCTTCTCTGCAAGCTCCCGGGGCGAACCGCAGCATTCAATGTTGCGGAAGTTCGCCCGCAAGTCAACGGAATTGTTCTCAAACGGAAATTTGAAGAAGGTTCGTTTGTTGTAGAAGGTCAGGAATTGTATGAGATTGACGACGATGTTTATCAAGCTCATTTTAACAAAGCCGCTGCTAATTTGAACAATATTGAACGAGGTTGGAAGCGTGCCGAGCAACTCAAAGAAAACCACGCCCTCAGCGAACAAGAATACGAAGACGCTCTCTATGCGTTGGAAAAAGCCAAAGCTGATCTTGAACTCGCTCGACTCGATCTGAATTACTGCAAAATCAAAGCTCCCCTACACGGAAAAATTGGACGTTCCACAATTACGGTTGGTGCTTTGGTGACAAACGGACAAACACGAGAATTGGCGGTGATTCAGCAAATTGATCCGATTTACGTTGATCTCAACCCTGCTGTTCCGCAAATGTTGCAGAACCAACACGTTAAAAATGAAAATGAGAACCGACTTCCTTTTTGGCAAGGCGCTAAAGTCACATTGACCCTTGAAGATGGAACCCAATATCCGATTTCGGGGAAAATTAAATTTCTTGACAATCATGTTCAGGAGGACACCGGAACGGTGTTACTGCGAGCGGAAGTCCCAAACCCCAATAGCGATTTGTTACCCGGAATGTTTGTTCGTGCAACCGTCAACGAAGGAACCCGACAAAACGGAAAATTAATCCCCCAACAATCTTTGTTTCGCGACGCCAAAGGGAATCCTTATGTTTGGGTTGTTCGTGCGGACAACACCGCCGAAAAACAACCCGTCCAAGTCGAACGTATGATGGGAAATACTTGGTTGGTTGATGCTGGAGTCGAAGAAGGGGATCGAGTTATTGTGGAAGGGTCGCAATTTATCGAACCAAATACCAAAGTCCTCCCACAAGAAACCAAATCAATCGAATTAAAAACATCGTTTGACTAATAGACCTTCATACAACGATACAACCGAATTAAACAATAGACCTTTTCTCTAAGTCTATATAAGGTGGGTGATAACACCCACCTTTGAAGCAACATCATCCATCTTGTGTTGGGCAATCTTTCGGCGAAAGGTTGCCCAACGGAAAAGAATGATTCCGAGCCGGCTCTGAACAATTTGGGACAGGCTCGGAATGATTCCGCTCCGGATCTGAATGATTCCGCTCCACCGTAAGAAAAAACTCATAATAAATAACACACGCCTACTCAAATAATCTTGCCCCATTAGAATAACGAGTTATTATCTTCAATAAGAAAGATGATCCAACGGAATTTTCTGTTTAACCGTCAAAACACGCAAGGATTTTAGCTTTTTCGCAAATAACATACTTTCGTGTTCTTTACGTTTCTCTTGCATATTTTGCCGTTAAAGATAAACTGATAAACTCAATTTGTTGGATTTTGTGAAATTATTTTGTCTCCGTTTATTTTTGTTTTATGCCAGAAAGCCGCAACGATCTTCGTAATATTGCCATTATCGCCCATGTTGACCACGGGAAAACAACACTTGTCGATTGTATGCTTCGCCAGAGCGGGCAATTTCGCGACGCCCAACTAACCGGACAACAAATTCTCGACTCAAACGATCTCGAACGCGAACGCGGTATCACCATTTTAGCTAAAAATATCGCAATTCCGTACAAAGGTATTAAGATCAATATTATCGACACACCCGGTCACGCGGATTTCGGCGGCGAGGTAGAACGAGTTCTCCGCATGGCGGATGGTTGTTTGGTACTAGTTGACGCCGCCGAAGGTCCAATGCCACAAACACGATTTGTATTAGGAAAAGCTCTTGAAGTCGGTTTGTGTCCGATTGTGGTTGTTAACAAAATTGACCGGAAAGATGCCCGACCTCATGAAGTCGTCAACGAAATGTTCGATCTATTTCTTCAACTCGGCGCCAGTGACGAAGCCGCCGATTTTCCTTATCTTTTTGCCAGTACCAAAGAAGGTTACGCCACCGCCGATCCCGATATTCGCAACGATACGATTTTACCGTTGATGGATTTGATTCTGGAAAAAATTCCGGCTCCATCGGTTGAGGTCGGCAAACCACTTCAAATGCTCGTAACAACAATTGCTTGGTCGGAATTTGTCGGGCGGATTGCAGTTGGCAAAGTTCACGCCGGAACAATCCGAAAAGGAATGAATGTCGTCATCATGCAAAAGGAAAACAAACAAACCGCCGGAAAAATCTCGCAACTATTTACGTTTGATAATCTCGGACGAACCGAAGTTCACGAAGCCGATGCCGGAGATATTGTTGCGGTTGTCGGGTTGACGGACATCGAAATCGGCGACACGCTTTGTCCAACCTTACACCCTGCGGCATTGCCGCGAATTCATGTTGACGAGCCAACATTACGCATGACATTCGGAATCAATAATTCACCGTTGGGCGGCAAAGAAGGGAAATTCGTGACAAGTCGGCATCTACGCGACCGACTCATACGCGAACTAGAAAAAAATGTGGCGTTGCGTGTGGAGCCAATTGAAGGAACCGAACAATTTTCCGTTTCAGGACGCGGCGTGTTACATCTTTCCGTATTGATTGAGACAATGCGACGCGAAGGTTACGAATTATCCATTGGCAAACCGGAAGTAATATTTCGTGACAATAACGGTGTTGTCGAAGAACCGTTTGAGGTATTGGTTATTGAAGTTCCCGAAACACAAACCGGTCCTGTTATGGAAATGGTTGGAGCAAGACGCGGGATTCTTCTCGAAATGAATAATCGCAATGAAATTAACGTGTTGAAATTTTCGATTCCGGCGCGTGGTTTGATTGGTTTGCGTACGCGGTTGCTCATGGCAACACAGGGCAACGCCGTTATCAATCATCGTTTTGAAGGTTATAAACCGCGTGAAGATTCTATTCCCGGTCGTCCAACAGGTGTTTTGGTTTCGATGGTTGCCGGTAAAGCCAATGCGTTTGCGTTGGACTCGTTGCAAGCGCGTTCCGAACCGCATGTTGCGCCGGGCGATGTTGTGTACGAGGGAATGATCGTCGGCGAAAACTCACGCAATGAGGATATGGACGTGAACCCAACAAAAGAAAAGAAATTGACCAACATGCGAGCTTCCGGCAGCGACCGTAATATTATTCTCAAACCGGCGCGGCGTTTTACTTTGGAAGAGGCGTTGGAATTTATTGAAGCCGATGAACTTGTCGAGGTAACACCCTCTATTATCCGAATGCGCAAGATCATTCTGAAAGAAGTTGACCGACGACGGATTAACCGCGCAAAATCTCAGTGAATGCCAACCGACATTCAACCATCGTCGCGCAACGTGTTTCGCCAAAATCACGGGATTTGGAAAAAAACAACAGAGATGACAACAGAGATATTGTAATAAGACCCAAAAAACAGATAATCTTTGAATTGTTGTTCAGAGATGGAATTGCCGAGCGTGACACACAACATCAAAGCAGGAAAGACAACAAAAAGTTGCTGACCGCCAATTTGCTCCATAAATTC
>JAIRTV010000481.1 GCA_031254675.1 Planctomycetaceae bacterium
AGAAGTAAACGCGCTTCAGAATATTCAACAAGTTTATTTTGCGAAATTGCCCACCGCGGAGAAATTGCCCGCATGGATGGGATAAAAGAGGTTGTCGGTCATTTTCCTATTTTTGGGGAAAAGAGATCATCCATAAAATCAAAATTCGCAATAAAACGTTTGGTATAATAGTTACGAAAAACGATTACACGGTCATTTTGAGAAAGGATCGTGTAAAAGCGTCTTTTGAAGAAACAGTACTTCTAAAAGACGATGCTCTTTTCATATCAATTCCGTTACCTCGAAATGAAAAAGGTTATCCTGCGTTTTAGTCTGAAGTTCCGAAAAAAATAGGAGTTGTTGATTTTTTGGTGTCATTCTTGCCAAGATAATCGTGTGTTCTTGAAAGTATCAAGATTTTCTACTATGATATTTGTTGTGATGTTTGGTTCGTATCGTAAGCGGATGATAATTTTTTAGACGAAAATTCCGCTTGCGTCTCAAACCACACGCCCCAAACCACTCTTCCCAACAAATTTTATGGAGAACTGCTCATGTCCGACGAGCCCAAACCACAAAAAGCCTTAATCCCCATTCTTGTTCTGATTATTGTTATTCTGTTGGTGGTCGTTGCGTTTCAAGCCGGTAAGAATCAACAAAATGGTCAACAACAGAATGAAACGTCAATTGCTTCGAATCATAGTAATCATTCAAATCATTCGACCAGTCAACACAATGAACCCGTTCCCAATATTGAAGCGAATAACAACACCGAATCGGAAATAGTTGTTGTTAAATCCGGTGAAAAATTGAATCGTGAGATGTTGCAGCAACAAGGAGTTCGTTTGGCGGAAGCAGTTGTTGTTGATCGGTTTCGGCAGGAGCATCTCAAGAAATCTGTTGAAGAACAAAAAGTTTATGATTCTTTGTTGCGGTGGACAATGTACGGAAAAGTTGAAGACAAAAAATGGGGTGTTCGTACTCTTTTGAATATGTCCTACGCCTCCGAAGCTCGGTTAATCCGAACTGTTGAAAAAAATGATGGTACGGAAATTATTGTCCTTTACGATTTTCATTCTATCAATACGTTGGAAATTTTGTGCGATGTGGAATCTGTAAAACTTGATTTTATGAAACGTGCAAAACCTTATCTGAGTGTTGGTTCCAATGTTACAACAACATGGCTTGCACCGTTATTTGATGGAATGTTGCCGGGTACGGGAACCGTTTTGAAACTGGGCGGTGCTGCATTTCCGATTGCGGTGGACTCTTTTGCCGAAGGTTTGGCGTTGCGGGGTTACAAGGAAATTTCCCGTCTCATGGATTCGTGGAATCTCGGAAACAAGAAAGGAAAAATCAATGTATTCGGTTCAACCGATTCGTTGCAGGGTAAAAAAGTACGAATTACGCATCGGCATGGTGTTGTTGAGGTAATCGAACCTGTTGGTTGCGATCTGACCGAAACGGAACGAAATCTTTGTGCCAATCTTGGTGTTTTAGCCGATTATCATGTTATGCCGAAACTGGATGTTCCCGTGGGGGAAACATGGCTTGTTCGCGCCGATCAATTTTCCAATATTCTTGATCCGTCTATGCGTGGAATTCCTTCGGGAACGTTGGAAATTACGAGAAAAGAAAACTCCAAAACAACGGCAATTCTTGAAATAACCGGAGGATTTATCGAACTTGATTCTTCCGACACAAAATCAAACCGTATCGGACGATGTACGCCGCGTGGTGTGTTACGTTATAATGTTCAAGATGGTTTTGTCGAAAGTGCATCGCTCCAAGCGGAAATTTCGATTGACCGTTTATCGAAGAAACATCTTCTTTTCGAAACGCGATTCAAATCAACTCCAAAACTCGAAATGGAATACGAATGCTCCAAAGGAACGGAAAAAGTCATCCGAATTCCTGACGAATGGAAAAATCTTCAACATCTCCGCCTTGTCGAATAACAATATCGCCAAAGAATCGTGTTAATATTTTTAGTGCCGATAATAGTAAAAGACACTCAACTGTTATTGTGCGGCGGATTTCGAACCGTGCGGCGAACCACTAATCGGCACCCCAAAATCCAACGGACGCGCCGCAACTCGATAACCTTGAGCATAAAGAAATTTTTTCAATTCAGTAAATTCCTCAAAAGAATCAGGATAAACCCAAACCGTAATCGTATAAATATCTTGCCGATACATTTTGAGTCGGCGTTTCAATTCCGAATCCGGTAACACTAACGCATTGTTGAGCAACTCCCCCAACGACTCCCGAACCGGAACCATCTCCGCATATTCCAACTGCAAACTCTTGCCCACTCCCGTCCCGTAAGCATCTTGCATCGGCATATCGTAAACAGCTAACATGTATTCCAAATAAAAATTGTCAAGAGGACCGATTTTGTTTTCGCTCTTTTTTTGTTTGAAATACAAATTTTGATTTTGAGCAATTTCCAGTTTCATTTTTTCAAACAACTCCAAAAACGGAACATAAGCAATTTTACCACCAAGAAGACGAAAATGAGCTTCACGATCTTTTTCACCAACTGATTTACTAATAGGTGTTGGAATATTCTCAATAACTGTAGCCTGAGGACGATTGGATTGAAGCCATTGCTTCGTTCGGTCAATCTGTCCCAATTTCGTTTCGATTTCCTGAATTTGCCGTTGGTATTCGATTCTGTTCTTTGTTTCCTGATCTTTTTCCTCCGCAACCGTATCAATTGCCGCACGGGCAGAAGTCATCATGTCAAATAATTGTGCATGTTGTATTGCCTGAGCCTGAATATGTTCGTCAAGAATCGCCATTTGTTCGTGCATCGAGTTGACATCATCTCGAAGTTTTATTGCAACAAGCTCTTTTTCCTGAAACGTTTCATAATTCGTTTGAATATCGTCAAGAATTTTATGGTCAATTATTGGAGTTGACGGATTGATTGTTTCCGGCTCCCGCGGCGAATTTTGCGCACGAATTCCTGCTACCATCAGAAGAATCAGAAGAATACCAACCACATTCGAAACAAGATCAAGAAATGAATCCTGTCCGCCAATCTCAATCGTTTCTCTGTTTTTTTTATTGCGAAAATTCATAATAAATCTGAATAGAATCTGCGTTTGTAACCCTTCACACAAATTCACTCAAAATCCAATAACCAAAAATAGAAGCAATATCGTTTCAAAACATTATCGACCATTTATCAGATTGGCGTGAACAATTACTCCAATCTTTCGACCATAAATGTTTCATAAACGATTTTCGCGTAAAACTTCATTGAGTTTTTCACTTTAACGCGGTCATAAATTCGTCCAACGAAACACAAGTCAACGCAAAATCTGCTAACTCATCTAGTTGGGCAATATTTTGAATAGAAGTAATTTTTCGCTGAAGCGTTTTTGAAGGCGATGTCAAACGACGTGATAAAATACGAATAATCATTTCGGCTTTGCCTTTGGCTTCTCCTTCAACTTTACCTTCCGCTTTGCCTTCCGCCTTGCCTTCGGCAACTAATTCGTCTAACAATGAGACAGACATGGTTCGACCTCCTTCTTTTTGAGTTTGTTTAGTAAGATTGATATAATCTTGTCGTTTGAAGTGTTTCGCACTGGTTGCCGCGTAATACAACGCATCTCGCCATTCTTGTTGTGATTCCTTTAAATGAAACGTCGGACGTAACAGCCGATAAATTTCCAAAAGACGATCAAAAACATTCGGACTGAAAACCGTCTGCAATACCATGAAAAGAACTCCAAGTTCCGGATCATGAGGAAGACGATTCGGAACAAGTGTGGTAACATCACATAAAATCGCCTTCAGGTTCAACGCAAACTCGTCCATTTCCGGCAATCTCTGAATTAACTCGATCAACTCCGTCGGCGAAGTAAATGGATGTTCTCCATAATGAAAAATAATGGGAATGACCATCGGAAGCAAAAAATT
>JAIRTV010000510.1 GCA_031254675.1 Planctomycetaceae bacterium
ATTAGAAAATTTGATGGAAGTCTTCGATTTGAGGCAAAAATGAGGTATAATACTGTGTTGGGTTACAATGCGGTAAAAATGCGGTAAAACAGAACGACTTTCGCGTCGCTCAATCCCAAAAACACGTCAACCGCAACATCGTCAAAATTGGCTGGTTTTGAGCAATTGTTAAACAGCCGTTTTTTCAAATCTCAAGTTTGTTCCACACAAAATTTCGATATGCAATCCGAAAACGCTTTTTTGGTTCTGATTCAAAACGGAGAACAGAAAGAACTTTATTCCTTGTCGGGGAACGCTGTGACGATGATCGGACGAGCAACCGAAAATACGATTTCACTTTTGGATGACCGTTGTAGCCGTTTTCACGCCAAGATTTTTTTTGAGGATGGTCAATGGTTCATCCAAGACTTGGGCAGTCGAAACGGAACCCATCTCGACGAACAAATTATTCCCGCACAACAAGTTTATTCGCTTCAAGCCGGACAATATGTTCAAATTGGTCATACCTTATTTCAGTTCGGGTGCGGCGAATTGGGAACGACTCATATCTCACCGGAAAATTCAGATGAAGAGGTTAAAGAGATTGCCGAGCAACGATCAGGAATTTTCGGTGTTTCGGAAACATTGCGTGGTCCAAAACAAGATCAAGACAAATCTACCTCGACACAAATTCTTCATCAAACTGCCCAAACCGCTATTCTCAAATCGGAAACCGACGCAAAACAAGGCACGCGAATCACTACCCGAACCGGTTATGGTCCCATCGAACTTTGCCGATTAGCCTATCATCTCGGAAAAGCGGAAGAAGTTGATCAGGTTGCTAAGTTGGCAATCGAAGGATTACTCAACGCCACCGGAGCAGAAGGAGCTGGTCTTTGGCTGTTTCCCTATAACCTCAATTCCACCCAAAACGCTTCGGATATTCGGTTGGTTGCCAACGCCACGCTCGAAGATTTGCAGTATAATCCTATCTCCGAAACGATTGTTCGTACTGTATTTGAAAAAAAAGAAGCGTTTTTGTTTTACGAATCTTTGAAAGGTTCCAAAACCCGAAATACGACCAAAACCGCAGAACAAAACGATGTCAAAAATACAATGGCGGCACCGATTCGTTTTCAAAATGCGATTCTTGGGTTGTTGCATCTTTACACGTTGAGCGAATCGAAATATTTGGACGAATCCGATCTTGAATACACATTGGCGGTTGCGGACACGGTGGGAGTTGCTTTGGCGCACGTTAATAAGCAGAAAGAATTAGCTGCCAATCTTCATCAGGCGCGCAAAGAAAATACAACTCTTCGCGAAATGCTCCAAATGAGCAGTGAAATTATTGGTAAAAGTTCTCAGGTACAGACAATTCATCATTTGATTTCGCGGGCGGCGGAGACCAAAACATCCGTGTTAATTCGTGGCGAAAGCGGTGTTGGCAAGGAATTAATTGCGCGGGCGGTGCATTTTGCGAGTTCCCGTAAATCGAAACCGTTAATCTGCCTGAATTGCGCTGCTATTTCCGAAAGTTTGTTAGCCAGCGAATTGTTTGGACATGAAAAAGGAGCTTTTACCGGAGCTACTGACCGGAAAATCGGAAAATTTGAAGCTGCCAATACTGGAACGTTGTTTTTGGATGAAATTGGGGAGATGAGTCAATCGCTTCAGGCAAAATTTCTTCGGGTTCTTGAGGGGAGTTCTTTTGAACGTGTTGGCGGCAACACAACTGTTTCGGTGGATGTTCGGGTGATTGCGGCAACTAACCGTGATTTGGAAAAAGAGGTTGCGGAGGGGCGGTTTCGGCATGATTTATTTTTCCGGTTGCGGGTGTTGGAGATTATTGTTCCGCCGTTACGAAAGCGGGTTGACGACATTCCGATTCTTGCGGAATATTTTCTTGATCGGTTCTGTAAAGAAACCGGGCGGAAATATAAAGGGTTCGATCCCAATGCGATGCGGGTTTTGATGAGTTACCGGTGGCCTGGCAATATTCGGGAGCTCAAAAATGTGGTGGAACGGGCGGTGGTACTTGGTTCTGGACAGTACGTTCAAGAGCAAGACCTGCTCCTCTCAACATTGAACACAACCGGCGAAACCGATATGCGTCGTGACGAACCAAAAGATGTTTTTATTCCTCTTTCGCTGGAAGACATGGAGCGAAATCATATTATCCGAACGCTGGAACATGTTCAGTGGAACAAAAGTATCGCCTCAAAACAACTCGGTATCGAACGAACAACCTTAGATCGAAAAATTAAACGATACGGATTGGAACGCGATTAAATCAATCCAAAATTGCCAATTGGTTTGGTTTTCATTAGACCTTTTCTTTAACCTCTCCCTAACACAAGGTCTTCTACTTTAATACTTATTCTGGTGATGATTTTATTTGAACACGGAAGACACAGAATTTTTTATTTTTTCTGTGTCTTCCGTGTTCAAATAATCCCCCAGACAAGGAATTTTTTTAATTGAACACAGAAAACACGGAAAAGATAAAAAATACCAGCTATTTTCCCATGCAAATGAAATATTTTCACATGAAAATGAAGTATTTTCATATGAAAATGAAGTATTTTCATATGAAAATGAAGTATTTTCATATGAAAATGAACCATTTTCATATGAAAATGAAGTATTTTCACATGAAAATGAACCATTTTCATATGAAAATGAACCATCTTCACATGAAAATAAACCATTAAAACATTTCGTATCCTCAAAGACTCCTACCGAAATAGACGGAGAAAACTACAACTCTCATCTGTGCTATCACAAACCACGAATTAAAGGTTAGAGAAAAGGTCTATTGTTCTGTCAGCGATTGCTGAAACATCAGAACAAGGGTTGTTTTTGAAAAGTTGTCGCTTATACTTATGCGTTGAAGGTGCGTGCCTCGCTATTCCGAGTTGCTCCGTCAAGCCTACAAAATCCACTCCTAAAGGAAGTCACGATCAATTAGAACGTTGTTCTATTTGGTATGTTTGTTGTTGGGCGATTGCTGTTTGCTCGAACCCGTTTTGCCAACTCCATGATTTCTGTTGTTCAATTCCTTGATTTGTTGCGACGTAGCGGTTTGGTTGATTCCGCCAAACTCGATGAAGCCTTAGCCTCCATCGAAGCAGATGCAACCGAAAAACAATTAGACGATGTACAATTTGTCGCATCGGCATTGGTTAAGCGTTATTTATTGACGGTCTGGCATGTAAAACAACTCTTGAAAAAACGTTATCGTGGTTTTTTTCTTCGGCAATACAAAATATTGGGGCATCTTGGCTCCGGTGGTATGAGTTCTGTCTATCTTGCGGAACATACACTAATGCAACGTCGTGTTGCGGTTAAGGTGTTACCGCGAAAACGGCTTGAGAAGTCAATCTATCTTGAACGTTTCATTCGCGAAGCCCAAGCAATTGCTTCGCTCGATCATCCCAATATTGTGCGAGCCTATGATATTGACCACGAAGGCGATTTGCATTATATCGTTATGGAATATTTTTCAGGTGAAAATTTACAGAAAATCATCGAGAAAGAAGGCAAAATTACTTTCGCACGAATTGTTAATATTTTGCGCCAAACCGCGAACGCATTGGCTTATGCTCATGCGGTGGGGGTGATTCATCGCGACGTCAAACCAAGCAACATTCTTGTTAATTCGCAAGGTATAGTGAAAATTCTTGATCTTGGTCTTGCGTTGCTGGACGAACGGCGTTACGAAGGTCGTATCACGCATATTCAGGAAGACACAATTCTTGGCACCGCTGATTATTTAGCGCCGGAACAAGCTCTTGACAGTCATAAAGTTGATGCGAGAGCGGATATTTATTCGTTAGGTGGGGTTTTGTATTTTTGTTTAACGGGACATCCGCCGTTTCCAGATGGTTCGGTATCGAAACGGCTTTTGGATCATCAGCAAAAAGAACCGCCAAGTATTCTTATTGATCGTCCTGATGCGCCGGAAGACCTAATTCTTCTGTGTCGGAAAATGATGTCCAAGCATCCCGATGATCGGCAACAATCAGCAATAGAAGTGGTTCACGATTTTGAGAGTTGGTTGATTAAATACGATTATGCCGAACCCAATGAATTTTCGCCACCGAATTTTTCGGCGTTTTCTTCGTGGAAAGCGGACATACGATTTTCCGATTCCACCGCGATACCGGAAATTCAACGTGGAAAGTTGTTGCAAATTCTGCATCAAATGGACATGCAAGAGGCGCGGAAAAGCAATGCGGAATCGGTTGGTCATGATTCGGATTTTTCGATTTTGGGCGAAGACGTTCATGTAAATCTTCTGGATTCGGTTCATGGGTCGAGTATGTTTTCGCAGACGAGTCATTCGGGAGTGGGGCGTTCTTCGGTTGGTGGTCAAGGCGAAGTTGACGATCCGACGTTCCGTACTCTCAACGAAATTGAGAAGGCGCGTTCTCAGTTCCGGCGTCAACATCTTGTTTTGCCGACCCCAAACAAACCGCCCACACCGGAACCAACAAGAACAAAAATATCAGAGCTAAAATCAAAACAAGGAGTTGATGCGTGGTATCGTCATGTTCCGGTTTGGTTTTGGACGTTGTTCCTTTCTGGTTATGCGGCGGCGATTTTTCTTGCCGGAATTTTGGCAACACTTCTTGTGTTGATTGGAACAACGCGAAAATAAAATTTCCGTCCGTAAACGGGGTAGCCGGATCGTAATTCGTCCGGTTTCCGAACGAAAATGAATTCCGGTTTGTAGAGAACCTTAGCGGTTGGTGTGATGCCAATGTGGGTCGGTTTTTTTGAAGCCGGAAACTTCATTTAAAACAGTTAACGGAAAACAGTTTTGGGAATTACCGAAGAGGAACAAATGAAAAAGGCGAACACTTTAGTACAAAGTGCCGCCCAATATTTTGAAAAATCTTTCAAAGATTCTAATAATCCACTGGAGCGAAGGGGAGTCGAACCCCCGACCTCAGCATTGCGAACGCTGCGCTCTCCCAATTGAGCTATCGCCCCTTTTCTTAACCTCTCAACCCTACAAAATTATTCTCACAAAAGAAAATCCGGTTATTGTAAGAAAAATAATCTCAACTCTTTACTTTATTCCTGCGCTGGAGATGAAGATTTGAACAACGGACCGGATTCGTCACCAATACCGCCTTTTAATGATTCAGGCGATACGGTTGCCGCAGAGGAATCACTGTTTTCCGACTGTTGTTCACCTGTTGCGGCGTTTGCTTCTTCCTGTTCTTCCGTCCACTCCGCGCGTTTACGAGATAAACCGATTTTCCGCTCTTCCGGATCAACCCGCAATATTTTAACTTCAATTTCTTCGCCTACCTTCACAATGTCTTCCGGATTCTCAACCTTGTGATTAGCTAACTCCGAAATATGAAGCAAACCTTCCAAATCGTCCTCCAAACTAATGAAAACTCCGAAATTGGTGATTTTCGTTACGGCGCCTTTGACTAATTGGTTCGGTTGATATTTTTCCGGAATCCGTTTTTCCCACGGATCTTCGGTCAATTGTTTCAACCCCAAAGCAATTCTGCGGCTTTTTTTGTCCACCGACAAAATTTTGCACGTTATCTGTTGTCCTTTTGTGACAACTTCGTTCGGATGGGAAATTTTGCGTACCCACGACATATCGCTCACGTGCAACAACCCATCAATTCCTTCTTCTATCTCAATAAACGCTCCATAATTCGTCAAATTCCGAACCGTTCCGACAACTTCCTTGCCAATGGGATATTTTTCGTCCACAAGTTCCCAAGGATTGTCTTGTGTTTGTTTGATACCCAACGAAATTTCCTGACGATCTTTGTTGATCAAAAGAACCGCCACATCCACTTCGTCTCCAACTGAAAGCATTTCATTGGGGTGATTGATGCGTTTTGTCCACGACATCTCGCTAATATGCACCAAACCCTCAATACCTTCCTCAAGTTTAATAAACGCCCCGTAACTCATGACGTTTACAACAGTTCCTTTTATTTTGGCGCCGACAGGATATTTTTCTTCAACATTCGCCCAAGGACTAACCGTTTTCTGTTTCAGACCAAGCGAAATTTTTTCTTTTTCCCGATCAATACTGAGAATAACAACTTCCAATTCCTGATCGATTTTCACCATTTCGTTTGGATTATTGATTCGTCCCCAACTCATATCCGTTATGTGGAGCAACCCGTCAATTCCACCCAAATCAATAAAGGCACCAAAATCGGCAATATTTTTGATTGTACCTTTGCGAATTTCGCCTTCGTTGAGTTGATACAAGAGAGCGGTTTTTTTCTCAGCCCGTTCACTTTCAATCATTGCCCGCCGACTCACAACAATATTCCGACGGGTTTCGTCGATTTTGAGAACTTTGCACAAGATATTTTTGTTAATATATTCGCCGATATCGTTGGGGCGGCGAACATCGACTTGACTTGCCGGCAGAAAAACGGGAACACCAATATCTACCAAAAGACCGCCTTTAATTTTTCGGGTGACTAGACCATTAACAACATCGCCTTCTTTGACCGACTTCATCATGTTGTCCCACGCTTCGATCTTGGCAGCCTTACGTTTGCTCAAGTTGATCATTCCGCGGACTTCTTCGCCGGTGACTTCGTCTTCGATTTCTTCGATCAGAACTTTGATAATTGTTCCGGGTGTTGGCGGATCTTCATCTTCTTCCCATTCGTCCAACGGGACGATTCCTTCGCTTTTATAGCCGATATCGACGATAACAAATTCGTTTTCAATACGAACGATTTTACCTTCGGTGATCTGGTTTCCTACAATTTCTTGACCGCCCCATTCATTTTCTTCAATAGGCGTACCATTCAAAGCCGCATCGACCTGCGGTTCCCAATTGTCTTCATTGGCATCAAGTTCACGGATAAGGTTCAGTTTGACCACAATAAAATCCTAACACAATAAAAATTTTTTCGGAAAAAGCCCCTCCGTTGTCCAACACGGAGAAAAAAGGCAATCATTCATGTTCAGTGTTTCAGCAAGTCAGAAAAATGTAATGTCTTTTATAAAAAGAGGTTGCCCAATATTTATAACAAATCAATTCCAATAAAAAACAGCTGATTCCATCCCAATAACCTATTTGAACGGGAATATTTTAGTGATTTAGTTTGGTTCGTGAAGGGGGGGCGAAAAATAACGACTAAAGTTTAAGCACAAGGCTTGCAATGATTTGTATTTGCAATTATTCGTATGATTCAGTTGTGTTTTTTGTAATTTTGTAATAATGTGAGGGCAAGGTTCTGCCAAAAGCGAGTGATGTTTTGGCAAAGGTGGGTGATGTTTCGCCGAAGGTGGGAGATGTTTTGGCAAAGGTGAGTGATGTTTTGCCAAAGGTGGGTGATGTTTCGCCGAAACATCACATCGGCGAAAGCCGATTAGTCCCTGTTTATGGACGGCAATTGGTGTTCCATGTTTTGACCGTGTGGAGTTGGTCTTTGCGTGAACGCGGATACCAATCAGTCATAATAGTTTCTCTTCTATTTGTGTGAAAATGAACAAATTTCCGGTTGCGTTCCTAGAAACGCGGGTTGTGTTCCCAGAAACGCGAGTTGCGTTCCCAGAAACGCGAGTTGCGTTCCTAGAAACGCGAGTTGCGTTCCTAGAAACGCGGGTTGCGTTCCTAGAAACGCGAGTTG
>JAIRTV010000523.1 GCA_031254675.1 Planctomycetaceae bacterium
ATTGAAATCCCATTAGCCGTTTTTGTACCGTAGGCATCAATAGTACCATCACCAAGTGTCCATTTGAGGATTGATTTTGGTGATTCATTCCCGATTTTAACACTTTCTTTGTACAGATAAAGTTTTTTTCCAATTGGAGCATTAGCTAATGCAGAATGCATCTGACCTTCGAGCTCTGTCATTGCCTCTTGTACCACTGGGTACCCAGAAATAATTTCTTTTGAATGTCGTAACCATGTTTCGGATGAAGTCGATGTCCAACCCCAAAAATCTTGTCCAATAGCATAGGTAACCTCTTGTAGTAAATAGTTGATAGTGAATAGCAACGCAAGCGGAATTTTCGATCTTTTCGTTTAATTAAGAGATTGAACACAGAAAACACGAAATTTCACGGAACACACAAAAAATTAGGGAAAAAGTCCCACGAATAACCAGCAGAAAATAATAAAGATAATTAATTTAATCCGTTGCCGTTATAGTAGGTTGCTCAACAGCAAATGAACTCGTATAATATTGAGCAACTTTTACTTTTGGACGAGTCACTTTTGGATTAGTTTGGATCAGTAACCTCAATAACCAGCCCAAAATTCTCCCAATTCTAATCACAACAATGAAAACATTCTATTACGATTGATTTTGCAAAATTAACGTATTATTCCCATGCTCGCAGAATATAATATTGTTGGATATGATTATTATGTTTTTCTTGATCTTGTTGTTCTCGTTCTGGGAATGTTCGTTGGCATGATTGGGTTTTCGCTCTGGCTCAAATCACAACGCCGCTCTTGGTCATTTCACTTGACCGTTTGGAGTTTGTTTCTTGTTTTTGTGTTTTTGGAAATCGTTTGCCTCGCGTCCGCCATTCAAATGCAACGTCTGTTTTGGCTCAACCATTTTGCACAAACCGCCCAATCATACGCCAGTATGGTAACACGATTCGAAAATTGGAAAATTCAAATCGGGAACGAAGAATTTTTTTCCGAATGGTCAACACCAATTTCACCAACTTTTGCAGACCAACTCACCGAACCGGAAGAATTCCCCACCGAAAAACACAAGCCGTCAGAAAACACCGAAGAATTATCGGAAAAATTGGCAACCCCTCAAAATATCAACGCTCAAATCGGTTTCAAAATGTTGTCAATGGAACACGAACATCTGTTGACGGAAAATTTGCCAATGCTTCGGCGGAATCAATGGGGAGTCGTCGCGTTAACACAGAACAATCAAGCATTTGCTCAATGTACTCGCCAAGTCGTTGTGCGTTGGGAAAAAGTAAACAATGCCAGCACGTATCGGCTTCAATGGGGAATCAAAAAATCCAATCCGACAGAAGACGATTGGTGTGATGTCTATTCCGGTTCAAAACCGTATTGTGTTCTGATGGCTCCCGATCATCTAGAACTCATGTTCCGAGTCCGCGCAGAAAACGGAACACCAGAAGATGATCCGCTTTATCTGAATCTCATGGCAGCTTGCGATGATCCGGTTGCAGCAAATATTCTTATCGGTTACGTTTATACATTGCGGCTAATTGATTCAGATCGTCTCGTGTTTATCAGTTCGCCAATATCCGACGCAAATCATAATCAATTGATCGATTTTCAAGAACGTCCGACACGTATCGGAGAACAGTGTGAACTCCAGCCCAGTTTGGAATATGTCTGTCAACACAAAAAAGGTGCGATCAATATGTCCGTAGAATCGGACAAATGGGGTAACTGGATTTCAGCAGTGGAACCACTCTGGACTCCAGATGGACAATTCGAAGGTATTTTCGGACTCGATTTTCACGCGGACATCTGGCGAAGTCATATTCAACGCGCCAAGTTTTGGCCTTATTGTTTCTTTATTGTGGTCATGCTTTTCTTTTTTGGCGGTGTTGCGTTTATCGCAAGACTTCAAACGATCAGTGAAAAACAAAGTCAATTAGCTCAAATATTACAATTTACCGTCTTGGAATTGACAGAAGCCAAATTAGCCGCCGAAAGCGCTTCGCGTGCCAAAACATATTTTTTAGCCAATATCAGTCACGAAATTCGCACTCCGATGAACGCCGTGCTTGGTTTCGTCGATATTATCGGGCAAAAACTCATGCAACGTTGTTTGCCGGAAGAACGGGAACAATGTCGTGAATCGCTGGCACAAATTTCTTGTAGCGGCAATGATTTGCTCACGATTATCAACGATATTCTCGAATTTTCAAAAGTTGACAGCGAACAGCAAATTAAATTGGAACAAGTTCCGGTTTCGCCAGGGCAATTGATCGAAGATATTATAGCGATTATGAGAAATCGTCTAGAAAATAAATCGGTTACGCTGACGCTTTCGAGCAAGGGTCATGTTCCGAATTTTATTTTGAGTGATCCGATGCGTCTTCGGCAAATTCTTACCAATTTGATTGGAAATGCGATCAAATTTACGGAACAAGGAACGGTTCATGTCGAGTACGGAATCGAAAACGCCAGTACGGTTTTTGTGCCGACTGCCGATAAGGAAAAATCGTCGGCTGCAACAACATCGGCAGAGAAACAACTTCTTTACTTTGAGATAAGCGATACAGGTATTGGGATTGCGGAACAATATTTGGAAATTATTTTCCAACCGTTTTCGCAAGTGGATTCTTCCTTGACGCGGTGTTATGGTGGTACGGGTATTGGTCTTTCCGTTTCGAAACGGGTTGCGGAAATGTTGGGCGGCGATATTACCGTTTCAAGTACACTCGGTCAAGGAAGCGTGTTCACATTTGCGTTTCAAGTATTGACCGGTGAAACAGAATTGGATTTCCCAGGTTGTCCGCTTCCGCGAACGGCACCGAAATCGTATGAAGTTCAACAACCGCCAATTCTCGATGGATACCATATTTTAGTTGTTGAAGATGGTAAAGTGAATCAATTGGTGATTGCTTCGCAATTGAATGCGGTGGGGGCGGAAGTTGTGTTGGCGGAAAATGGTCGCATCGGCATAGATAAAATTGCAGAAGCAGAATCGCTCGGTCATCCGTTTGATATTGTGCTAATGGATATGCAAATGCCAGTCATGGACGGTTACGAAGCAACAACATTACTGCGTTCTCAAGGTTATAACCGTCCAATTATTGCCATTACCGCTCACGCCTTGTATGGAGACCGCGAAAAAACATTGAAAGCCGGTTGTAGCGAATATTTGTCGAAACCAATTGATCGGGAAAAACTAGTCGCAATGATTCTTACATTTCTCGATAAAAGTAATCATTCCGAACATCGGAAATCCGATTCGGTTTGAATCCATGCCGTACATTGCCGGTTTTTCGTAATGTTTCAGAAGAATTTTGTCAAAAAACCGCCGCCTACATTGATCATATCTTGGTAAAATCTTTTGTGACAATTTTACAGTAACCGAAAACTCTATTAACTAATGACGATTATTTATGTCTTCCTTTGATTGGTTTCGTATGATTTTTATTGTTATATTTATTTTGTTTCCTGTTTTGTCGATATTGTCGGGTCAGGAAACAGGAATGTTTCAAAAACTGGACGAAAAAATTCCGATCAAAACGATTGGTGGTGTTTGGTTTTGGGGTGATGTTTTATTTTTTCATGATTGGCATATTCAAGAAAATGTGAAGACAAATTCGTTTCGTCTTCTTGACGGCAATTCGGTTCAACGTGCTTACGGTACGTTTGAAGAATGTCGGCAACGTCTCGATGAAATCCAAGCGGAAGAAGGTTTATTGCCAATGGCGGGAACGGCGGTTATTATTATGCATGGTTTCGGTTCCAACACCATGACAACCCGACATTTAGCGGTTTGGCTTAAAGAACAAAAAGCGTACGATTATGTTCTTAACATTGCCTATCCTTCGACAATGCAATCGGTTTTGGAACATGCGATTTTTCTTGATCGGATTATTAAAAATTTGCCGCCAACAGTTCAACACATTGATTTGATAGGTCATAGTCTTGGTTGTATTGTGATTCGGCGTTATTTGAGTGGTCCGTTGGTGTCGAATTGGCGTGTTCCTGAAGATCGTTTGGAAGCGAGAAAAAATTACGTACCGGATACGCGAATTGGTCGTTTGGTTATGCTTGGTCCTCCGAATCACGGTGCTGTTCTTGCAACGAAATTGATTGGCAAGGATCCGGTTCGGCGTTTGATAACCGGCAAAACCGGTGATGAATTGGGTACGGAGTGGGAGGAATTACAAAAATCGCTTGGGATTCCTTGTTGTCCTTTTGCGATTATTTCCGGCGGACGCGGAGACCAACGCGGGTTCAGTCTTTTGATTCCCGGTGACGATGACGGAATTGTGAGTACCGAAGGAACTCAACTGGATGGCGCCGAAGAATGGATTCGTTTTAATGTTGGACACGGCGAAATGTTGATGACGGAGGAAATATTCGAAACGAGTTTGCAATTTTTGAAAACCGGTTCATTTCATAAAACGAATCATAAAACAAAAAATGAATCTTTTTGATTACAGAATGAAAAATCAAAATAAATAGTTACGTTTTCCGCTTTGAAGTATTCACAAAAAAACAAAACAATCGGAAAAGTTTTCTGATTGTTTTGTTTTTGATCGTTTATTGATTTTTATTACGAAATCGTGTATGGTTTGCGTTGTTCTCGTGCTTGCATGGCTTGAGCTTCTTTGTCGCCGATAATTTGTTCTTTTTCGGGATCCCATTGAATTTTGCGACCGCCAAGCCGAATAGAAATAACCGTTAATTGACAAGGCGTCAAACTACGATGTCCGATTTCAGCCGGAGCCACCGGCAAACCACGGGATTGAACACAATCGAAAAAGTTCTTTACATGATTTTCGCTCGGACGAACACGCCAGGCATTGCTTGGTAACGGATTTTCGGCAAGTTCTTCTGCTGCTTTACCGTACACATTGGCACGATTGACAAAGATACGCCCTTGATCGCCAATAAACATCACGCCGTTTCTGTCACAAGTTCGGACTTCATCGGGGACGTTTTTTCCAAACATCCAATCCAGTTGTTCCTGAGACATGGGAACATGAGGTTCGGTAGGCCAACCATAATTATATCGTGCGGAAAGCGAAGTGAAAAAGAAAACTTCAATACCGTTCGCATAATTTAATCGTGCAAAAAATCGGTCGGGAACATCAAAACAATTTGGCTTCCCTTCATTCGGAAACAAGCCGCGTCCTTCAATTGTGGTGGGACCAGTTAATTCGGTGTCCATACCCCATTGAGCAATATCGAAATGGTGATTTCCCCAATCGGCTGCCATACTCCCACAATAATCAAACCAACCGCGAAACGGGTGATACCGTCGCGCGGTGTAAGGACGCATTGGTGCTTGACCTTGAAACATATCCCAGTTGAGAGAATCGGGAACGGTTTGTTCTTCAAAAGGACCTCCCTTCATGCTCAGATAAGGAATCGCCACCCATACTTGTTTCAATTTACCGACGCGACCATTGCGAACCAGTTCAACCGCTTCTTGAAATGGACGCGGATGCGGACCGCCATCCATAACTTGTTTGGCACTACGTTGTTGCGTACCGAGTTGAAACACACGACCGGAATCTTGAACCACTTTACGCAACAATTTTCCTTCTTCGATAGTCAATGAAAATGGTTTTTCGCCATAAACGTCCCGACCGGATCGAAGAGCGTCGATATTAATTTTTGTGTGCCAATGATCGGTTGTTGCCTGAATGATGACATCAATATCGTTACGATCTAATAGTTTCCGATAATCCTGATAAGTTGCAACATTTTCATGGAGTTTATTACCGAGACGTTTTTTAATACTATCAAATTTGAGAGTATTCACATCACATATTGCAACAATATCACCGTATTCCGTAGCGAGATTGGCATCGAATTGTCCTTGACCGCCGAGACCGATAATACCAATTCGGGGACGGTCATTTTTCAGACCTTGTGCGGGAGAAGTCAAGGCAGTAAACGTATAAACCGTTCCAATTCCGACCGATGTTTGAACGGTTCGTTTCAAAAATTGACGTCGATTTGTTTTTTTCATTATTTGTGCCTTTCATTTTTTTGTAATAGTTTACACAAAACGCAAAATTGCAAACAACAACTCTGTAGTTTAAAGTTTTAAAAAAATTTGTCAATCCCGAAAATACGGTCACAACAGTACCCTCGTCGTCGTCGTCGATGCACTTTGCAAATTCCTCACAACAAAAAAACTTCCCAAAATTCCCCAAATATCGTACATTCAGCTGAATAGTTACCAACTATTTTATAACAACATTGTCTGAATTATTCGGAAAATAGATTGTTCGTTGTTTATCGTTACTTTTGATATAAAGAACCAATTCGTTATTGTTTCGTTCGTATCGGGCGTCAAGGTTCGGAACTAATTCCGTTTCAGCAACCTTCCAAGGTCTTGCAATAAGCAAAAATTCCGTGTCTTGTTGCGGTGTCGGTGTTTTCGCCGTCAAATGCCATTCACGGATAGTAATCTTGGGTTGCGGATTCGGATCGTATTGATTTGTCTGTGTAAACGTCAAACCTTCCGGCAACAATAAATCCACACGGCAAGCAACCTTATCGACACGAATTCCTATTCCTTGTTGTTTCGTAATCGGTGCAAACTGTTCCGCTGCTTCCGCATCGGTCAACTTCATCTCTTGAAGTCGATTTTTAAGATATTCCACAAAAATTCTATCGTTTGCCGAAGACTTTCCGTGCGGAAAATATTTTTCCAACGGTTGAAACGGATTTTTAGCGTGTAACCAATATTCAAACACGGCTGGTTTCGCGGCTTGAATTCGATCATAGACAATCAACACATCCGGTTTCAAAAAAACAAGATGACGACGGAAACTTTTGAGGATTTTGCCGTCGGGATATTTTTGTACAATTTCTTCCGGTGTTCCTTTTTCGAGACGATAACCTGCGGCGGCTTCACCGATCACAACATCACATTCGTTTCCGTCATCGAACAAGATATTGTCGAAGCGAATCATTTCTCCAATTGTTTCGCTACTTCGTTTGAGTTGTCCGAGTCCGTCAACTGTAATATTATTTTCTGACCGTGTTGACCACATCCAACCGGCGTGATGCGGACTGCCGTAATAATCACGCCGTCCCGAATTGATTAGCAAATCCTCATTCCACGCCGAAAAAACGTACGAATTATTAGCGTCATAACCGTGCGAATTACTGCCAAACGGAGCCGGAGAAGATTTGAACTGAACCTGAATATTGTCCGCAGAATTAAGTAACGTTGTATTCAGCATCGCCAAACCGGTTCCGCGAAACAATTTCGATGTTGGTAAATCGGTTGGCTCTTTGGTTTTGAATGCTGATTTTTCGTTGCTGTATTTATTGCTAAGTTGGTGACGACGTTCAATCATTGCCGCTTTTCGAATAAACGTGTAATAATTCGACGGCGTTTTGAATGTTTTATGAGCATCGACGTACCATTGCCAATAAGGATTGTCTGCCTGTGTTGCAACAATATCAACGAGTTCAAGACAGGAAGTCGATTTGTATTGCTGATTGAGATCGCCGAGACAACAACCAACTTTCCCCGGCGGCATCAAATAGATCGGATAAAAACCAATTTGTGAATAATACGGTTTGTCAAAAGCGTTAATATTGAACGCCGCTCGCATTGCGTCCGCCCACCAACAAAACCGAATTTGGTAGGAATTCCAGTAGGTAACTCCTTCATGCCAACCGCCGTCATCATCACACCACACCGGATAAACCGCATAAAATTTATTCATTGCAAACCAAATCCAATCGTCGGCTTCAGGAATTTCACCGTGAAACGCTAATCCGACTTCGCCGAGAAAATGCCAAGCACGATTGGCATGAGAATCGTACGGAAACCAAAGTTGCTTCGGACAAAGATAACGATACATTTCCGCTCCACGAATTTTCATAACATCACGGCAACGTTGTTTTTCCTCGT
This sequence comes from Planctomycetaceae bacterium, assembly GCA_031254675.1. Taxonomy (GTDB): domain Bacteria; phylum Planctomycetota; class Planctomycetia; order Pirellulales; family Thermoguttaceae; genus WRKP01. Next base: position 7,906 of record JAIRTV010000523.1, read on the forward strand.
CGGTCAATTTTGCATTGAGAAATGTGTACGTTCTAGCAAAATGATACGCAAACGGCATTCCGGCTTCGTCATTGTAACGATAACCGGTTGCGCCTTTGGGATCCCATTCGGCAGCGGCAAGCAACAATTTTTTGGCAAGTTCGGCGTATTGCTCATTTCCGTCAAGATTCCAAACAAAAGCCAGCATTGCGGCATTTTCGAGAACAGCAATTGTTTTCGTACGATTACCCCACCAAGTTTCCAATTCGTTTTTCCATGCGTTTCTGTTTTGATAAAGCGGTGGTTCTGTTGTATTTGGTGGATTCTTCAGTAGTTGATTACAACGTTTGACAAGATTGTTATATTCACCGGCAAGTTCGGTTTTGGCAAGTTCACGAAGTTGAGCAATTCCTTCAGGACGAACAAAAATTCGCGGATGTTCCGCAGGAATCCGTTTCAGTAATTCATCGCGTTTCGGCAATGGCATCGCGTGAACATTTTTAGGAACGATAAATGTTTGTTCTTGACTCCAAACGGTTGACGTTCCTTCTTTTTTGAAACCGCGATATTTCCAAACATATTTTTCCGGTTTCAAAACAACCGACGGAGTATGAACATTGAACGTCCAATCTTTGATTTCGTACACTATTTTACCGGAAGAGTCTTGAATGACGAGTTCCCAACGATCAATGTCTTTAACGGGTCGCCAAGCAAAATTCGGTGGTGTAACGGCAACTGTTTGACCATCAAAAGGTCGTCGTCCCCATTCTCCGGTTTTGGTGGATGATTCATCCAATTTGATTTCCGTTTTATTTTCCGCCGCATTTGACCAAACGGCAAAACTCAAAAACGCAACAAAAAATGTAGCCAGAAATTTTCGATTCATGCAAAATAACATAACAACAACTCCTTATAAATAATTATCGTCAAAAGTTTTTATCATTCAAAATTGTAATATTGTAATCAATGAAAGTGTCATAGAAATTGTCGGAAAAGTTTAATGTGAAATTGTCGTTTCTGTTTTTTGCCGAAATTTGTTCCGATATTGTTCAACCTGTTTCCGGCATAAAAGTTGGAAACACAATTCCTGTTTGCGGAAATTCTGTACCGCGAACTTGTGAAATGTGCAACTCACAGTTTTTGGCACCTAAGGAATACATGGCGTTCACGAGTGTGCGGCAACGCGACGGAACAAGCCAAACCGGTGAATAACCACAATGTTTATTCAATTCGTAACGAATCAACGCAATTCCTTGTTCTTCTGTTCGCACAACTCCAGGTCCCAACATATTACTGCCCGGGTCTTTTACCGAAACAAGAAATCCGTCGAGTTGACCGGAAATACCCAACAACACGGAAACATGCCAAATTCCATCGTTGTTTTTCAAAAAGTAACGATAATCCTGTTCGCGTTCAATTCCGGTAAGTTCCAATTCAAGACGTACCATTGCCGGAATATCGGATTCTACCGCATCACGAATCACCATTCCTGACGGAATCTCCACCGCAAGACCATTTGCCGGAACAGAAAATGTCATGTCCTGATAAAAACATGTCGGAATAAATCCGGCTTTATTGTACAGCGAAAATGAATCAATATTCGTTGCGCCGGAAACAAGCCGAAGCGGTTTGTTTTGTTGTTCCGAAAAATCAATAACATAACGCAACAATAAAGACGCAACACCATGACCGAAAAAATCTGGGTGTGTATTGAGAATTCCTAAAGAAACATGACGCGGTCGCGGATGAAAAAAACAAGAACCGGCAATACGATTGCTATTGGTTTCTTCAACAAGAACACAACAGTTTGGATCAAGAGATTCGTACACACGCGGAAATATTCGCATTGTTTCCCAAGTTCCCGATACGAGTTTGAACCCTCTGTTTTTCTCATACCAAACATTGAGCGACTGATAAATCAACCGCGAAACCTCATCCCAATCCGCCGCAACCATCAAACGTGTACGAAAAATCAACTCGGACATTTTTGCTTTAATTTAATATAATAAGGATAATATCGAAACACAAAAACGGAACATTGTTTTATTGTGCAGGCGAGGCAGTTGCGTTCCTGCACAATATCTCTTGGTTACTATTCAAGTACGATTCAAGGCAAAGAAATCCTCCTTTAGTACAAGATATCGGAATCAACACTTTCTGTAATAAATTCATATTTTCCGTTGCCGAGAAATTTTGTTTTACCGAATTTTGACTGAAGTGGTTCGCTTTTCAGTTTCGTTAAACTTTCCGGTAACGTAAAAACGCCTTTGGCGTTACCACCGGTTCCGATAACGATAATTCGGTAATTTCCCTGATCGTCCAGCAACGCCCCAACTTCAACAGCGTCTTTCGGTTCGCTGGCAACAGTAATTTCCAATGGTTTTTTTGTACTCAAAATAAACGGTTCGAGTTCTTTGACCGGCTTGACCATTTCGACAACCTTTGCCCATTCCCGTTCGGCAATTCCGCTTTTGGGCAAAACACTTTCGTAACGCTGGCAAATATCGAAATTACTGTAAAAAACAAATCCTTTGGCTCCCAACATCGCAGCATACAACGCCATCGCACGCATTTCTTCCAATGTTGGAAAATGCGAATCGGCAAACTCTTCCGGTTTATTTTTCATTCTGTAAATTCCCCAGTTGAAAATTTGCGGAACAACCCAAACCGGCAAACCAGTTGAATTGCCAGCCGTCATCGCAACCTTAACATGTTTGATCGACTGCTCAATATTTTTTTCCGAAATTGGATACGGATCAACTCCGATCATATCGCCGGAAATGCCGTAATAAGGCAAATCACCATATCGATACGTTAATGTCCATGTCGGATGCCATGGATCAATCCGACTAATGAGTTGCCGTAACGCAAGAATTAACGGAACATCTTGACGTAATTCCTCATCGCTAACATACCACGCCAGCAATGCAGGATGATCTTTGATCGTTTTCACCACTAATTCCGAAACAGCATCAATTCCTTCGGCACTGCCCCATTTTTTCTTCGCTCCACGATGTGCAAATTGATCTTTAAGCGAAAAAATCAATTTAAGACCATATTGATCCATTAAATCAAGTCCGGCAAGCACATTTTTTGTATCGTCTTTCAGATCGGTGTTTCCTTTCAATCCAATACTGTTATACAATTGCAGACAATTAAATCCTGCCTCTTTGAGACGTTGATAATTCTTTTCGTTGGCAAAACCGTACACACCTAACGGCATAAACAGTTGACCGTCCACAACAGCGCGATTGTACTCGTCAATAGTACAAGCGTTTTTCGGAGGCGTTGTTTGCGGATAAGCATTAAGCTGAAATTTTTCTTCCGCGACAATTGTTTTCGTTTCAATATTAGCAAGTTTGGCAGCGATTTCAACTTGTCCCGATTCCAAGATTCCTGTGTTACCGGAAAAATCAAGACCATCTTGTTTCAATAAAATATCTTTTGATTTTCCGGCGTTGGTGATAGTTGCCAACATCCGAACCTGTTTCGGAATGTTCGATTCGGTGCGCAACGAAAAATTTCCCTGATCACCGAAAAAGGAAAGCCGATCTGGTCGAGTTAATAAAATTGCCGGGGCAAACGTAGCGTTTCGGACTTCCACATCGTCGTACCAGATTTTACCGGTAATTTTTTGGGCAAGATAAAATGTGAGACGAATATTGGAAAATTCTTCGGAAGGAACGTTGATCGAAAGCGAAATTTGTTGCCATTCGGTTCCGATGGCAGGTACGGTTCCATAAAAACCGCCCGCCCATTTTCCATTTTTTGAATATTCAACACAAATTGCAGCAATATTATGTACTCCTTCCGCTTTTTTAATTTCTTCCGCCCGAACCCAAACATTAACAACGTAGTGTTTATTCGGAACAAGATTTGTGAGCGGAATTGACCACAAAGGATAAGCGTTTGGATCGGTTCGTTCATAAAAGAGCGCAGCAGTTCCGTTTCGACCTTCATTCGCTTTGACGGCATAACCTGACGGTAATTTTCGTGCGACATCTTCCGGTGTGTCAAAACCAGTTGCCAAAATAACTTCGGCTTTTTCTGCTTCAGGCGGAAATGTTTTAATCGCCGCAATTTCCGCCTTTTCGTCCGAAAAAACAGAAAACGCCGGAAAGAACACCATAACGGTAAGCAATAATAATAGTAATCGTTTTGACATAGAATAAAATCTCCTTGCAATACAGTGAAGAAATAGTGAAGAAATACAGTGAAAAAAATTTGTTGCTACGAAATAGCCGGCAGTTTTGTTAATAATTTAGCGAAATTTTCACGAAAAACTCCACAAAAACGCAATATATTTCCGCAACAAATAACAACAAAAAAAGTATCGAAATTGAGATAGCTTGAAAGATTACACCAAACCCATCTTAATGTCAAGCGGAATCACTATTTTTTTGAACAAATTTTTTATTTCTAAGAATTCCGACATTATTTTCTTTTGATGGGAACTTTTCTTTGACCTCTGCCCTAACACAAGATATTTCGCATTAGTGATTATTTTTGGGCGACATTTTTTGTTCCGGCGTTAATCACTTGAACATTTCGCCCTTCAACCGGCGCGGCAATCGGTGAAACAACCACCAAATCTGTTGGCGATAATTCGTCCGA
>JAIRTV010000612.1 GCA_031254675.1 Planctomycetaceae bacterium
ATTGACGCCCAACCAGGTCATCCCCAACATCTTCACACACTCTTTCCGTCATCCCAAGTCGATGAGGTGATTACCCATGAACTCACCGTTTGCCCGAAATATTAAGACGCCATTGTTGCGACCACCAACGTTCAAAAGGTATCCGAATTATTTATTGGCAGAACCGTATCAGGAATTGTTATCGCGTTTGCGTTTGGAGAAACAGGGGCGAGTCGACTATCGCCGACGTGATGGTGGGTGAAAGCCCTTCGGCGAAACATCACCCACCTGAAAAGAAAGGTTGACTCCTGTCTTAGGGAAGGGTTAGAGAATATAGGGAAGGTTAGAGAAAAGATCTAATGAATGTTGGGAGCGAATGTTGGGAAAATTTTCACAGCAATACCAAAATACCAACCACGAAATGACTGGGTTGTATTGTTAGATTCATGGGATTAAAATAAATAATTGTCGGTTTTCATCAAGAATCAAGTTAAGAATGAAAAACTCATTCGAGTTATTCACGATGAATTGGCATAATCTATCGTTTCAATAAACAAAATAATCAAGTGATTTTTTGCATGTTGTCTTTTCTTTTCAGGGCGGAATCGTACACGGCAAATTGATCCCAAAAACTATCCCATTCACAAACGTCAAGAAAAATGAAAGACATTGGCGAAGGAACAATCCGCCGTATCGACTGGCAAGAATTAACACCAGCAGTTTTATTATTGCGTATCTTCAATACAGCAACCGGAATCCGTGTTCTATTTCTTTCCATGATCGGTATCCTCTTAACACTAATCGTCGGTTATACAATTAATAGCGTCCATAATAACAATAATAGCAACAACGAATTGACATTTTACGGAAATAAAAATTTTCAGGAACCCGTTTATATCGAACCTTTTCTTGATCTTCAAACTCAAACACAAAAAATTTCGTTTTGGAAACATCCGGCAGAATATTCGTGGCAATTGGTTCAGCGTTCGGTTTTTGTGCCTTGGGACATTTTTTCGCAAGCCGGAATGCAATTGTTTCGTTACAATGACCATTCGTTTTTTATTTCCGCGGGTTGGTTTTTGGCGTTGCTTTTTATCTGGTCGTTTTTTGGCGGAATGATTTGCCGAACAGTCGCTTTGCGACTCACAATCGACCAATCCGAATCCGGCAAAGAACTTTGGCAATTCATCAAACAACGCGGAACCGGTTTTTTGAGTGCCATCATGATTATTGTTCTTGGAATGTTGTTCTGTCTGATTTTTCTCAAACTTTGTGGTTGGCTTTTTACTGTTCCGATTCTTGATTATCTGACGGCAATTCTCTTTCCAATTGTTTTGATTGTTGGTTTTGTTATTATGGCATTGGCAATTGCGTTGTTTTTTGGTTGGTCGCTTCTTTTCGCCGCAGTCAGTGTCGATGGCTCCGACGGTTTTGATGCGGTAAGCCGAATGTTTTCGTATCTTTATCAACGACCATTTCATTATTTCGTTTACTGGGTTCTAAGCGGAATTTTAGGAGTTTTGGGATTTGTTTTTGTCTCATTTTTCGTTGACGGGATCATCATTCTGATAAGTAGTCGATTCGGCGGATTTCCAGATCAAACGGCAATTCCAGCGTTTGGCTATTTGACATTGCCGGAAACATACAAAGGATTGTCTCCACCGGAAAATCTTATCTTAATCTGGTGTGGCATGGTTCAACTCATCAAACCGGCTTATACTTTTGCGTGGTTTTGGGCAAGCAGTGTTGCAATTTATTTGTTGCTCCGGCGAAGTGTTGACGCAACACCACTCAATGAAGTGTACCGACTCGCCCCCGTCAAACCACGAACATTGCCGGAACTCACCATCAATCAACGTAATAAAAATACCAACAACACAGAATCTTCTCGTTAATCCAATTTCGTCCGGTTATCCTTTTTCCATTTTAATAACAGCATTCGATGAAGCAGAAAAAAACGAAACAAGAAAACTGGACAACGCAATTTGGCGTTATTATGGCGGTGGCGGGTAGTGCTATTGGGTTGGGCAATTATTTGCGGTTTCCGGGTCAAGCGGCGTTGTATGGCGGCGGCGCGTTTATGATTCCGTACTTTATTGCGTTCTTTCTGTTGGGTTTGCCCATTGTTTGGGCAGAATGGACGCTTGGGCGTTATTCTGGAATTCGCGGTTATCATTCTGCTCCGGGTATTTTTCGTTGTGTTACCGGCAAACGGAATATGGCGTACGCGGGTTCTTTCTGCGTAACACTCACAACAATTATTACATCATTTTACGTTTTCATCGAAAGTTGGTGTTTGGCGTATTCATTGCGTTATCTTTTCGGTTGGATGGAAATCGATGCCGATGGCAATTTTGGCAAACTGTTTATTGAATCGGTTGGTTTAGAAGGCAATGGAATATTGTTTCAACATGGTTTGTTGAATTTTAATTTGCTTTGCATGTTGTTTTGTTTATTGTTCAATTATTTTTTGATTTATCGTGGTATTGTCAAGGGGATTGAATGGTTCTGCTCATTGGCATTACCGGCGTTGTTGATTTGTTCGCTGATTATTGTCGTCCGTGTTTTAACGCTTGGCAATCCGACTGGGATTGAAGGGCAAGGTATTATCGAAGGGCTTGGCTATGTCTGGAATCCGTCGCAACCAAATAAGACATTGTGGGAATCGCTCGCGAATCCTGAAACATGGCTTGCCGGTGCGGGACAAGTTTTCTTTTCGTTGTCGCTTGGTTTTGGGGTTATTTGCACGTACGCCAGTTACACAAAACGAAACGATGATATTGTTCTTTCCAGTCTGACCGCTGCGGCAGGCAACGGTTTTTGTGAAGCGGTTATTGCTGCGATGATGATTGTTCCGGCGGCGTACATTTTTCTTGGTCCTACTTTTTTGACGCCGGAAAATCTTAGTAGTTCATTTACGATTGGTTTTCAAGCGTTGCCGGAAGTGTTTCATCAAATGCCCATGGGGCGGATTTTTGGTTTTTTGTTTTTCTTTTTACTGTTCCTTGCAGCGGTAACGAGTTCGATTTCGACACTTCAACCGGCAATCACGCTTCTCGAAGAAGGTCTTCAATTGGGGCGGAAGTCTAGTCTGATTATTGCCGGAACAATCACAACATTTGGAGCGTTGTTTACTGCTTACTTCACCGAAAACTTAACAGCTTTGGACACGTTGGATTTTTGGGTTTGCAACGTGTTGATTTTTATTATGGCGGAAATTCAGATTATTATTTTTGGGTGGACGCTTGGTATTGACGCGGGTATTGCCGAACTCCAACGCGGGGCACAAATTAAAATTCCTTACTTTTTTCGATTTGTGATGAAATACATTTCGCCGCTTTATTTGTTAATCGTTTTTGCGGCTTGGTTGTACCTAAAATTTCCGGAACAGATCGCCAAGATTTCGCAAAATCCGGTTGTCCAACTTTCGCTTGGTTTTATTCTATTTGTCACGATCTTCAATCTTTTCATTACTTCTCAAGCTCTTACCCGATGGGAAAAAGAAGAACGTCTTCAATCAAACGAAATTGACGGCGAAATCTGAATCAT
>JAIRTV010000023.1 GCA_031254675.1 Planctomycetaceae bacterium
TAATTCCGTAAGGTTTTGTGTTTGTCGTATCACGTCCAGAGTCGAAACTTCGAATTAACGTAATATAACCTCGATCAACGGTTGCTGCAAGATAGGAACAATCCCAATGTCCAGAAGCCGCTGTACAAGAATTGATTTTACCAAGCGGTATTTTTACTTTTTAAAAAAATCTGTAATATTTCAACTGACTTTTCAAACAAATTTTTTTTGATTGACCATGTGTTCAAATATCTGTTTCGTGTTACGCGGATTATCTTGTTTCAATTTGGTCGGCAACAATTTTTTATCCGATCATTTTTTTAATTGTTTTTCGTATCGTGTCCAAAACGATTTGTATATCGACCGGTTTTGCGATATGTCCGTTCATTCCGGCTTCGAGAACTTCTTGGACATCTTCTTTGAAAACATTGGCGGTCATCGCAATAATTGGCAATGTCGATGCGTCAGGATGTTGCGAAGACCGAATAAGCCGTGTTGCCGTACAACCATCCATCACCGGCATTTGCATATCCATCAACACCAACAAATAATAACCGGCAGGAGATTGTTGTATTTTTTCAATCGCTTCGTTGCCGTTTTCCGCTTCGTCAATGACAATTTTTGTTTCTTTAAGCAGCGAGATAATAATCATTCGGTTAATTTTCACATCATCGGCAACCAAAATTCTGTAACCGCTAAAATCAAATAATTCTTCATCTATTTGCGGTTGATTTTTTTCTGTTGACTCCGACGCGGTATCAATTTCAAAACGTACGGAAAACATGAAACGCGCACCGTGTCCGAAAATACTTTCCGCTCGGATTGATCCTCCCATTAGTTCGACAATATGTTGACTAATCGTCAAACCAAGCCCCGTACCGCCGTAATTGCGCGAAATGGTGTTGTCTGCCTGTTCAAAAGGTTTGAACATCCGTTCCAGAAATTCCGACGTCATTCCAATTCCCGTATCAGTAACAGAAAATTGGAGCGTGATCGAATCCTGATCTTGAGAAAACTCCGAAATATCCAACCGAACCACACCGTTTTCCGGTGTGAATTTGATCGCATTGCCTAATAAATTGATCAACACTTGCGACAAACGCATGTCATCACCCAACAATTGGAGATGACCAAGATTGTGAAAATCAACCAGCAATGTTTGTGATTTGTTTTTCGAAAGTTGTAACATACTGACACGAATTGACTCAATCACTTGATGCAAATCAAAAGAATTATGTGCCAGTTTTAATTTGCCGTCTTCAATTTTCGAAATGTCAAGAACATCATTGATCAATCCGAGTAAATGTTTCGACGACGCCTTAATTTGTTTAACGCAACGATTAATTTCTTCCGGATCTTTGGTACGTTCGGCAATTTGCGTCATACCAATAATCGCATTCATTGGTGTACGTATTTCATGGCTGAGGTTGGCGAAAAAGCGACTTTTCGCTCGTCCCGCTTGATTGGCTTTATCAATCGCGTCGAAAAGTCCCATAATACCGCTCATCTGTTGACCATACACCATAAAAGGCGACGTTAATTCTTGAGGCAGAAAATCATAAACTTCTTTATTGGCTTCGGAAATACCTCCTAAAATAATACCGGTGATTTGACGATCACTGTTAAAAATCGGCATAAAAATAACACTCGACAATCCCATTTCCAACCAGAGATGTGTTGTCACCGGAGATTCACAACTTGCTTGATTTTTTGAAAAAAGATGTCCGCTAATTCCTAATTTTTTCCAGTCTTCGGTGGAAAGCGTAAAAACAGTTTGATCGGTTTCCAGATTCAATCCGTTCAACAAAATCAATTGCTGATCAGCAATATTGACTTCAAACAACCCGCCCACGTCAATCTGAAAAACATCGACAAGACCTTCGACAATAGTTGCGTACAATATTTCGCGATCAGTTGTTGAAAACACACGTTGGGCATACTCATGCATTCGGGCAAATTTATCGATATGTAAATCCAAGCGGTGTTGCGTATCGCGGAGGTTTTGCGCAATTACTTCCGCACGAGCAGTTTTGCGAGAAATCGAATCCAGTTCTGCTCTAAGATGTTCAATTTCCTGTTCCTGCAAACGATCAGACGGCATAAACAAACTCTCTCATTACATTTACATTCAAACGGAAATTTAGCTACAAAATTAACTGAATAACATGATGGTAACGATTCAGTGATGAACCTTAGAGGAGTGTTTTATAATTTAATTTTCGTCTCGTGATAGTATTGCGTAACATCTTGCCGTATTGCAGCAAGTTGTTACGCAATCTTTTTTTTGAAAAGAATATATTTTCAACACATTTTCGAATGCATACAAAATCATAGAACGGTTATAAATCATCGCAAAAAATAACATGACAATGATTTATTCAAACACAAGTCCGTTCGATTCTTTTATTGTCCAAGTACAAGTTTATCGTACAAAATTGGTCATGATTGGTTCTTCCGCAACAGGCGGTGCGACATGTCCTTGACCGTGTTCGACAAGTTTCAAAAGCCAGGCGAGATTTCGTCCCAATGTCCGTACAATCTGCAATCCTTCCAAATCTTGATTGATTTCGCCGGGGCTAAAGCCATGAATTACATTCCAGTAACACGAACCAACCGTCATAAGTTCGGAAATTTGAAAATACTTATTGAGTTGGTCGAATGCCGCTGTTCCGCCGGAACGACGCACCGCAACAACCGACGCGCCCATTTTGAGCCGGAATAAACCGCCGTTGACCCATGACACAAAAAATGCCCGATCTAAAAACGATTTTATTGTTCCGTTGATGCCGGAAAAATAGACCGGAGATCCCAGCACAAGAGCGTCTGCTGCAATCATTTTTGGTAACAATTCGTTGACGGCATCGTTGAACGAAACACATTGTCGATTTTTTTGTTCGGCGCAACGAAGGCAGCCGATACAACCGTGAATGATTTGATTACCGATGGTAACCAATTCTGTTTCGATACCTTCATTTTGAACTTCTTGAAGCAATGTTTGCAGTGCCAATGCGGTATTACCGTCTGATTTGGGACTGCCGTTAATCGCTAAAACTTTCATATTTGACCTCGTAGGGTTGAGGAATGAAAAACTGTAAGTAACATAGAAACAATAATTTGAAATCAGAACTCCAATCGTGATAAACAATTGTGATACGCAATTATTGTGAATGGAGTTTTTGATTTCGGTGTGGTCTCAGCGATAGAGTACCAACAAGGCGGTTGAATAATTATGGTAGGCATTTTTTCCGCCTAAGCGGGTGTATTCACCGAATCCGTAATTACCAAGCCAAGGAGGAATAACTCCATCGGTTGCGAGAGCGTTGTGCATCATGGCGATAATTTCGTCTTTGACAACCCGATTGAAAAGAAAACGTCCGCGTGCCAGACAATCTGTTTGAAATACAGCAACCGGTTTACCGTTTCCGATATTGGTTCGTAAGTATTCCAAAGAGCGTTGTTGTTCGGTAAAGATTAGGTTTTCGTCGCGTAAGGTCAACCAGAGCGACATTCCTTCTTGACAAGTGACGGGATAATACATGATATCGCCGTCGTGTTTGGTGATAACCCGTAAAATGTGTGAATTGCCGTATTCTTGTGCGAGTTCCGGCGGTAATTCTTCTGCTAACGCCCCAATCGGAATCGTGTCGCCGCAAGTGGATTCGAACGGTTTGGCGAGTCGCGAGGTGTATTCTGACCAGGCACCGCGTCCATTTAGTTCAAAAATGCGATTCCCTTCCGCTTTGGTAACAATCATTGGCGCACCGTAAGCCGAAAAACCGTGTGTTGCGCGAGTGATATTTTTTAAGGTTGGGTCGGCAAAACCAACTGCCCAAGCATCATGTTCACTTAATTTGTTGCCGTGATATTGATAACTGCGAACGCCTCTCATGTTGTCGGAAGAGGTGCCACCGAAAATGGTGACTTCTTCGCCGAAGGTATCGATAAACGCTTTAAGAACAAGGGTGTTGTTGATATCGATTCCAGAACAGAGCAGATAAATAACGTTAATTCCTGGGGTTTGCTGTTTGAGTTGTTGCGCTAGTTCTAAACCTTTTTCGTAAGAGTTATGTCCGTAGATTTCTGTTATTGCGGAGGAGCCGATTTCTTTTTCTGTGCCGCAAACTGCCATCATAGCGAGTTCGTTCATGGATTCGCCAACACCTTCGCGTCCTGTCACGCCGCAACCAGACGCCCCAAACACAGCAACAGAAGGCAAAATTTTGTGAATTGCTGCGGCAACTTTATCGAGTCGATGTCCAAGTGTTGCGTTAAAGAGGATGGCTCGGCAATTTTCCGCAACCCCATTCGGAAAAGCAACTTCGATACATTCTTGGGCGGCACGTTCCGAGTTAACGATTCGAACACTTGAAGAAAAAAATTCCAACATGTAAACATTCCTTATGTTGAATGGAAAATGAACTAATAGATGTCCGGTCAGGCATTATTGACTAATTGATTTCATTCGACTGACCTTGCAATATCAATTGCAATAGGAGACATTCTATTAAAATTGAATTGGAGACATTTTAGCAATTCCCTGATTCGCCGTCAATCTGAGATTTCACCGAAACAGATAAAATTGTCGAAAAATATTACCAACTTTTAAGGTACATTGGTTGATTTCTTTCTGAAAAAAAGATATGATTACTCGTCGGTCTCATAGACAGTCTTTTTCGGCTTTATCGAAATAAATAGAGGAATAATTGTTAAACCTCCATTTTTCGAGCAGTTCCGGTTCGTGTTCGCCGAAAATAGATACCGCCTTCGACCTGGAAATTTCGGTTCTTGCTCTATTTCGGTAACATCTCAGAAAAACGGTTAATTTGGATATTATGGCTAAAAAGAAAGCAGTTTGGGGAATTGATATCGGTAACTCGTCGCTAAAAGCACTTCGCTGCCAAGCCGCCGACGAACCAGGAAAAATCGAAGCAGTTGCTTTCGATTTTATCGAACATTCAAAAATATTATCGCAACCAGGTTCCGAACCGGCAGAAATTCTCGCCGAAACCATCAAGACCTTTTTGTCACGCAATCAAACCAAAGGCGATCGCGTGGCAATCTCTGTTTCCGGTCAGAATACGATTTCACGTTTTCTCAAATTACCGCCGGTTGACCCCAAAAAAATTCCCGACATCATCAAATACGAAGCAAAACAATGGTTACCCTTCGATTTAGACGAAGTCATCTGGAGTTTTCAACCAATCGGTACCGCAGGACGAAGCACAACCGCTGTTCCCGTCGATTCAGAAGTTGGTATGTTCGCCATGAAACGGGATATCGCCAAAAAAACATTGTCGCCCTATCTCACAAACGCTATTGATGTTGATTGCATTCAAAGTTCACCGCTGGCAATCTATAATTTCGCAGCATTCGACCAACTCGGAATTCAGGATATCGAAGACTACGATCCCGATAATCCACCAGACTCGCTCGTAATTCTTTGTATCGGAACCGACGCAACCGATGTCGTCATTACCAACGGTTTTTCCATCTGGATTCGTAGTATTCCAATCGGCGGAAGCGTGTTCACAAAAGCATTGACCAAAGGTCTAAAATTAACCTTCTCAAAAGCAGAATATCTCAAACGGAACGCCGCCTCCGCCCAAGACCCCAAAGCCGTGTTTCAGGCAATGAAACCCGTCTTCAATGATATGTTAAGCGAAGTTCACCGTTCGCTGGAATATTATCAAAGTCTCAACCGAAAAGTTAAATTCAGTAAAATTCTCGCTATCGGTAACGCCATCAAAATGCCGGGACTTCGACAATTTCTAACACAAAATCTCGGCTATGAAGTTACAAGATTATCACAATTCAATCGTTTGAGCGGTTCAGAAGTTATCAACTCTCCATTGTTTAAAGACAATCTTTATTCGTTTGGTGTCAGTTACGGTCTTGTTTTGCAACAAATGGGTGAAGCACCATTGACCACAAACCTGATTCCAAAAGAAATCGTTACCGACCGAATTATTCGAGAGAAAAAACCTTGGGTGTTGGCAACTGCTTCCGCGTTATTACTTGGTTTTGTCCTTTGTTTTGCCGGAGCCTCCAACGCCCTAAGAGGAATTTCTATCGGCGATTACGGCAGAGCCGAAGACCAAGCCAAAACCGCTCAAGCCTATTCGTCCAAAATGAAATCGGAAACTGCGGCAGTCGTCGGAGTGTTCAAGGAAATTGATACAATCGGACGGAACTTGACCAGTAATGTCGAAGGTAGAATAACTTGGCTCGAATTGCTACGGGCACTCAATAGTGTTTTGCCCGTCGAAAAAGAACAAATCGACGGACAATCAGTTGACACGCTTGAAAAACAGAATCGCGTATTTATTTCCAATATTGAAGCCATCACCGTTGACAATTTGGCAGAATGGTTTCAACCACTCAAAGAAAATAAACGATACTATCCCGACGACGAAGAAGTTTCAGAAATATTAGCGGCTGGTACTTCCGGCGAAACCGCAACGGATGCGACAACAGCTAACGTTGCAACACCGGCTGCAGCAAAACGATTGACCGAATCGCAACGTCTCGAACTGATTCCCGGTCCAACAGAAGCAATACCGGAAGGCTCCATCGCTCGCGTGGTACAACTTGTCGGCTACCATTATCATAACGCCGATGTTGCCGATACGGTCATGGGAAGCGATTATTTGAGAAGAACAATTCTCCGAAATTTGAAATTCGGCGAAATTATTTTGCCTTCCACATTAGAAAAGCAAATGAAAAATCCCCAATCCGCACGGGAAGTTGTTTCAATGCGTGATCTCGGAATATCTTATCCCACTCTTTTAGATATTCCAAAAATTCAGCAAACAGAAATTCTTAATCCGCGTGTTGTTTTGGAAATTTTCAAACAGGAACGAACCAAAATTTTAGAACGTCGGCGAGGTGGAGGCGGTTTAGGTAATTCCGGCGGCGGATTCGGTTCGGGACGCGGGCGAGATTCCATGACACTCGACACAACATTCACAAGACCATTCGACGCTCCCACCGGAAGCGATACCAACAAAGGAAACGATTACATCAAGAAAATTGCCCAAGAAATGAACGCACAAGATAAAATTAAACTTCGACGATTTGATTTTGTGATTCAATTTGCTTGGGTCGAAACTCCGCCGAGTGTGCGTGAGAAAAAACATGAAGAAAAACGGTTAGCCCAATTAGCGGAACAAGGAAATCAAACAAATTCATCGGTCTTGAATGACGAAACATCGGAACCGACAACAGTTCCCGAATCGCCGACAACAACCCCCGAACCAACAACACCAACAGAATCATCAGAAACTCCAACAACCGAACCAGAAACAACTTCGGACACTGCGAACCCTCCAACATAATATTTCGCAACAACATGTCCAATTTCCGCATTTGCTAAACGATAACCGTTTATTTTTAATTTCCAATTTTCGACTCGATGTAGTTTATTTTTTGTACCTTTATTAACTTTTAGTGTTATGGCTAAAAAGACAGAATTTTCATTGGAAACGGTCAAGAAGTATATCTTTTGGGCGTGTATTCCTATTGGATTACTTTTTCCGGCTTTTACGACTTTCTCGGCAGTAACAAGTATTACCAAAGCGTTTAATGATCGCAAAAGTGTTTTGGAAAGTACCAAAAAAACAACGGAAGGAATCAGTTCCGACCGAAGTCATCCGAATGAAATTACAATCACCGATATTCAAAATTGTATTAAAGAATTGCGAGTTCGGGTGATGCAAGCGTGGATGACGCTCGAAAAAGATCAACGCGAACGAAATCTTTGGCCTGAAGATGTCGGTGCTGAGTTTCGTGAAGAGGTTACGAAATTAAAATTCTTCGACGAAATGACTATCAATGCCCGCGAACTTTATCTCAATTTTGTGGAAAAATATCTTCCTCAACTCGAAATTTTCGTTGATCGGCGGCGTGTGCAACAAAAAAACGATCAGGGTGAATGGAAAGAAATGGAACCCAACACAACAGTTGCTAGTAGTAATACTTCATCGGACATGGGTATGGGTGGCATGGATAGAGGTTCTAGCGGCGGCGGAATGCCGGATATGAATATCATGGGAACGACCGAAAACACTCTTCCACTCGGTCCCGATGGAGAAGAAATTTATCGTTATGTTGGAACTGTTGATTGGCCTAACCCGGAAACACGAACCGTTACTTCCTCATGGGCAAGACTTCCAAAATCAAACGAAGTGTGGTTTGCTCAAGAAGAACTCTGGGTTTATCATGCCCTTCTTTCTGTGATCAAAGAATCCAACACCGAAGCAACAGGACCCCATAATGCGGTTGTTAAACGTATCGAAAATTTATTGATTGGTCAAGCGGCGGCGGCGGCGTTGGAATCGCGGTCTTCGAGTCGGCTTGGCGGTGCAGGCGGCGCGTCGTCAATGGAAGGAGGAGAATATTCGTCAATGGATTCTGCCGGTGGCGACGGCGGCGGCGGACTGACTGTTGCGCGAACAGAAGAAGATGTTATTACCATCAAAAAGAATAACCGTTATGTCGATGATAAAGCAAAACCACTCAAAGCCAATGATAAAGCCCCGTTCGATCAATTCAAACGAATGCCAATTTGTCTTCGATTGATTGTTGATCAGCGACGAATACCGGAAATTCTTGTAAATTGTGCCAATTGTTCTATGCCGATTGATGTGTTGTGGGTACGAATCAATCCGGCAGCAACAAAACCGTTTGATTTAGGAGCGTACGATGCGTCTGTTACCGCTTCCGGTGCCGGTGGTGGTGGCGATATGGGAGGAGGCATGGGAAGTGAGATGAGCGGCGGCGGTTACAGCGGTGGCGGATCAGAAGGCGGACGAAGTACCACCGGAGATGATACCCAAGTTCGGATAGATAGTATTGGCGGAATTTATGGAACAAACGCCATTCCAATTGAAATTTACGGTTGTATCAATATTTTCAATCCGGTCGAACACGGCGGACTACAACAACAAGATGAACTCACAACAGAAACAAATCCCTGAACAAATTTCCAATCACACAGCAATACTTTTGTTAAGATAACAATATTGAAATTTTCATGAAAGTTTTTTATGATACAAAAATTTCCTAGATTGCCGGTAACATTCGAACTTGCTCATCCGCATGATTTACTTGCGCGGTATTTTCTTATTGACAGGGAATTGATGGCAAGTATGTTGGAACATTATGACAATACCGGTCTTGTCCGTTGGCTTAATCTTAAAGCATTGCAATGCGAATCTCCAGTGACAATAGATGATAATTTGCAAGAAGTTATTGGCGATTTACGTTTTTCCGTGAATTTTAGAAACGGCGAATTTTCTAAAGTGTTTTTGTTTTTCGAACATCAATCCAAAAAAATTAGACTTTATTCTCTTCATTGCTTACGTAAAATATTGGAATTTTATGAGGAATGGTTAACTGATCCGGAAAACGCCATCGCCGAAGGCGGAAAATTTCCCTATCCGCTTGTCGTTCTACTTTATCACGGCAATATTTCATGGAACGAATTGTTACAAATCAAAGATTTGATTGCAGTACCGCAAGGTGTGGATGGCAACGTGTTATGGTTTCAGGTCATTATGATTGATCTGTCCAAGATTCAACGTGAAACGTTACAAGGACATCCGGCATTGATTGCACTTTTTGATACGCTACAATCGTGTTCGGAAGGAAAGTTGCCGGAAAATTTGGGACGAATTGTCGGATATTTCAACGAAGTCAAAACTGACCCACGAACTAAAAGTTGGCTAACCTCAATTGCCCATTACACGCTGGCAACCACTAAAATCGAGAAAGACGTTATTGTTAATGAATTTTCAAAAATTTTAGACAAAAAGGAGACCGAAAATATGATCATGTCAACGATGGAAGAATTGTACGCTAACGGCAAACTTGAAGGTAAACTCGAAGGTGAAACAAAAAAAGCGGTTCAGAATGTTCTTCGATTACTTAATAATCGTTTTCACGAAGTTCCGGAATCCATTTCGCATACCGTCAATTCTTATACGGATTTGGCAGTGTTGGATTCACTTTTTGATCGGGCATGTGTTTGTAACACTTTGGCAGAATTTGAACAAGACCTTGTAAATCATTAAGATGATTTTGGTATGGTCAAATGTTACAATATAATATTA
>JAIRTV010000172.1 GCA_031254675.1 Planctomycetaceae bacterium
AAGTGGTCGATTTTTCGACGCTTTTTCACTAAATTCTTCTCTTCTATTCGCTCTTCACGATTCGGCTTTACTCTAGTCGAACTTCTTGTCGTGATTGCGATTATCGGCGTGTTAATCGCACTTCTGTTGCCAGCCGTGCAAGCTGCTCGTGAAGCTGCAAGACGAATGAGCTGTACCAACAAACTGAAACAATTAGCAATCGGTGCGCATAATTATCATGATATTCAAGGTAATTTTCCTGGCGGATCTGTTGCCGACAATAACAGTTCTACCCCGACTTCCGCTGATAAACTGAGATTCCGAACCCCTTGGACAGTTGCGCTTCTTCCTTTTATTGAACAACAAGCTCTGTGGGCAGACTATTGCCCAAAAGTTTGGATGTTCGATGATACAGCTAATATGGCAATTGGTAATCTAGGTAAAAATTACATCATCGGTCAATCTAAGGTTGATGCGTTTATGTGTCCAAGTGATGTGGAAGCCGGAAAACAACAGGTCACCAGTTATACAACGTATCCGCTCTACCGAGCCTCTTATCGTGGTATCGGTGGTCGAACTAACAGTGGGGCAACTTGGTGGTGGGAAAGCGGCGGACATGCTAGTTATCCCAATTATCGTGGCATTTTTCACATGGTCGGGCTTCGTATCGACGGTAGTGTACGCCAACAACTATTTTTTGAAACTTTTGCTTCAATTACCGACGGAACAAGTAATACATCCATGATTTCCGAACGGCATACTCCATTAGATAATCTTACCGCTGTAACGGCTTGGGCGGGACCGATTCCACACTATCAAATTTCGACTGTAGCGGCTTATTCACCGACATTTAAGGCATCTCATTCCCACTCCAATTGTCAAACAATGTTTGCGGCGGTTGCTACTGTAAGTATGGATGCCGCAACAACAGGAAGTTATATTTGTTCACGTTCGTTTGGTTCATTTCATTCGGGCGGTGTGAATACTTGTTTGGGTGATGCTTCTGTGAGATTTGTTGCAGAAAATACGAATCCCGATATTTGGGCTGCCTACGCTACTGTTTCCAATGACGAAAATTCGGCAACGTTGCCGTAAATTGTACTTAACTTTTTAACAATATCTTTCAACAATTTTTTTCACTACAATCATGAAACATTTACAATTATTTTTTCTTTCGCTGATTTTATTTGTTACGATTTCAGCGATTCGGGTTTTGGGAGAAGAACTTCGTATTGACGCTGATTTTCCTGGCGGTAACATTAAAGTTCTCAGTATTGACGGTGATACGGTCAAGTTACAACAAGACCTTCGGGACACCAACGGAAGTTGGTTTTATTGGTCATTCCGTATTCGCGGCGCCGAAGGACGGAAACTCACATTCGTCTTCACCAACCCCGTCATCGGAGCACGCGGTCCCGCAGTGAGTAACGATAACGGTTGGACATGGCGTTGGATCGGCGAACTGGGATTTTCCGCAACGAAATTCCAGTACCAATTCGGACAAGAAGATAAAGACGTGTATTTCAGTCAAGGAATGAATTACACCGAAAAAAATCTCAAACACTTGCTCGAAAAGTACAAAAATCATCCCTATCTCAAAGTTGAATCTCTTTGCAAAACAAAAAAAGGACGCAATGTCGAATTGCTTCGTCTGTTCAATAACGAAACAGTTCCGAAATTCAAAGTGTTTTTATCGTCACGGCATCACTGTGCCGAAATGATGGCAACTTACGCATTGGAAGGAATTATCGAAACGGCTCTTTCCGAGACAGACGACGGACAATGGTTTCGTGAACATGTTGATTTCTTTATTGTTCCGCTTGTCGATAAAGACGGTGTTGAAGACGGCGATCAAGGTAAAAATCGCCGACCACACGACCACAACCGCGATTACATTCAACGAATTTACGAATCAGTTCAGGCAATTACGGAACAAGTTCCAAAATGGTTGGATGGTAAACCGTTGTTTTACATGGACATGCATTGCCCTGGGTTCCGTTACGGTGATGACCCGTTGCACCTCGAAAAAGGAACCCATGAATATGTCTATTTCGTCGGAATCGATCCAAAGGAATTTGAATTCGGCGAAAAATCATGGCAAGGACTTCAACGTTTTGGTACGATTTTAGAAAAAGAGAGAAAAGGTACAATTCCTTATCGAGCATTAAACAATTTACCGTTCGGTATTTCGTGGAATACATCTGCCAATAAGAAAACAACCAACTTGCGAAAATGCTGTGAATGGGGTGCCACGCTTCCCAATGTTGTTTTTGCGTCGGCTATTGAAGTTCCGTTTGCGAACGCCGAAGGCACCGTTGTTGATACGGATTCCGCCAAAGCACTTGGACACGACTTGGCACGAGCCATTCGTCTCTATTTGGAAACGTTAGAATAATTCGGAAACGGAAATAATTGACGGAAATAATTTCGGTACGTTTGCCGAAATTATTTCCGGCTTATTTTGTACACTATTTTATTAACACTATTTTACCAACAACTAATCAATCAATGACTTCAAAACACACAACACAATATTTAATGATTTTTTCGATTCTGTTTCTTTTTACCGGTTGCGGATCGAAAATTGTTTCTGTAACGGGTGAAGTTTTTTACGATGGTAAACCGGCGTCAGATATTTCTGTTCTTTTTGAACCGAAAAGTGAATCAACACGTGTTTCTGATTCCGGTCTTGCTGTGACAGATTCGAATGGGCGTTTTGTTCTGTTTTCGACAGGTTCTAAAAAACGAAACGGTATTGAGCCAGGTCAATATACCGTATTGATGGGTTGGAAAAACCCGAATATGCCCGCGGACATTCCCGAAGGGGTAACACTAAAACCGGTCAAGTCGCCCTATCAATTCCCAGAAAAACTCATCAACCAGAACGTTATTGTTACGATCCACGATCACGGTGTTAATCGTTTCGTTTTTCGCATTACCGCCGAGGA
>JAIRTV010000194.1 GCA_031254675.1 Planctomycetaceae bacterium
TTGTTTACTTGGTTGTTTACAGGGGCGAATTTAGAGCGTACTAGGTATTGGTATTGAATTGTGAAATTGTAAAAACAATTCATATTGTTTACAAAATTTCGCCAATTTAACCCGAATAATCTTTAATACGCTTTAGCGAAACAAAAAAATGTTCAACGTTATTTGTTTATTACAAAAACAGTATTTTACAGTGTTATGAGTAGTGTGGAACGTGGATAGTGGACATTTTCTCTACCCCTTTCCCTAAGACAGGAGTCAACCTTTTCTTTTCGGGTGGGCGACCTTTCGCCGAAGGATTTTTATCCACGGTTGCGTTGCCGTTACAACTTATTCCTTGTTCGGCTAGCAATTGGACTCCAAATCACTTGGCAATACAAATTGCCATTCGAAAACAGAGTCGAGTCGGCTATCGCCGACGTGATGTTTCGGCGAAACATCACCCACCTTTAGGACAACATCACCCACCTTTGGGGCAACATCACCTATCTTTAGGATAACATCACCCACCTTATACCTTGTTTTCAATAGACTTAAAAGAAAAGGAAGCAATAAATTCAGGACAGTACCAATGTTTTGTCATGTTAAGTTAGAGAAAAGGTCTAAAATAAAAACTTCAACCAAAAATCGTATGTAACAATTCTTTTGTTGGGTGTCTCTTTATTAAAAATTGAGAATTGCTCTGTTACCGAATGGCGGTTTCGAGTATAATTCTGCTAAGTTTTAAGTTACTTTGTAAAGCTGGAGGTCAGTTATGTTACGAATCGTGTTTTGTTGGGGTCTTCTTTGGGTTGGTTGTTTGGTTTGGCTTGGTCAGATGGTTGCACAGACACCGGAACAAGATCAGCAACGGAGAGATTATCGCGAACGACGGCAACGTGAAGCACAACAACGCTCCGAAGCGTTGTTTCAAGGAAAACCACCCGCCGGAACAACCACTGTTGTCGGGCGTTCCGTCATCAACGCCGTCAGCAATAAAGGGTTCGGCAATACAATTGCCCTACTCGAAATTGCAAGAAAGCCGGAAATTTGCAATGAAATGGGGTTCAACAATGAGCAAACCGCCTCTCTCAAATCAGCACGAGATATGGTTCACGCTCAAATTTTTATGAACGCCCCAAAATATGTTCAACGCTTCAAAACAATGACCGACGCCGATCATAAAACAATTCAAGAAGAGATCGAAAAAGACCTACAACGTATCACCGATCACGTTGAAAACCTCACAACACCAGAACAAAAAAAGAACGTCCAAAAACTGGTCTTTCAAGGAATGGGCGGACTCAACTCTCCCATGATCAACCTCGACGCCATGTCAACCCTCAATCTTTCCGAAGAACAAAAAAAGAAAGCTGAAACAACCTTCAAAGAAATGGAAAATGAACGAGTCGCACAAATGGAAGAAGGTCTAAAATTAATCGAAAAAGCAATCGCCCTCGGCGGCGTCAATATGTCACCAGAAGATAAAGCAAAAATCGAAGCCGAAGGAAAAGCACTCGAAGCCCGAATTTTAACCACCGGAAAATTACTCGGAGATAAACTCCGCACTCACCTTTCCAAAGAACAACTCGAACTCGAAAAAAATCTACTCGCCAATCGCCCCAAATATCTACCGCCCTTGCCTCGTCAATTGCGTGGTGATTTTACGGGACAATATTCGCCCGGTCTGGATTCTTGGACTCCCGGTCAAGGCGCCCCAAAAGAACAAAACGAAGAAAAAAAACGCCGCCGCCCCTTTCCCACAAAAGAAATAAATCAATAACAATCGCTCATGGAATTTGCGGTCAAAATAAAAAAAGGATCCTTTCGTCCATTAACAAATAACAAATTGAACACAGAATACACGGAACACACAGAAAAAGAAAAAAATAAGAAAATTCCGTGTCTTCTGTGTTCAAATAAAAAAATCTATTCAGTAATGAGTTTTTTCGGACAATATATCAATGGAAATATCAATAGAAAATTTGCGAACACGGTAAAATTCTGCAAAAATTCGCCCGAATAGATACATAAATCAACATCGAGAAAGTCAAACAAAACCGACTTTGTCCCAACAAAAATCGGCAATAATGGGAGTCCTTGAAGGATTTTGGATTCGCAACTTCAAATCGTTAAAACAGGTCGGTCTCGGAACCTGTTTTCCGAAGTTCGTCTATATTGACGATGAAACAAAAGTCCTGCCCTATCAATTAGATGCCGTAACCCTTCTAACCGGAAATGTAGGAACCGGAAAAAGTTCCGCTCTTGATGCTTTCTCGTTTGTTTCCGATTGTTATCGCCATGGAGTTGATTTTGCCTGCCTGAAACGCGGCGGGTATGACGCCATTTATTCGCACGGCAGCAAAGGTTCTTTGTCGTTCGGATTTCATTACCGGAAAAAAGAAGAACCCGAAGCAATTACTTATGCGTTAAGTATTGTTTGCGCCAAAAACAAGTCTCCGTTCATCGAATCGGAATTACTCGCCTATCAACGCGGTAAAGAATCATTGCCGGTCTTTTTTCTCCAAAACGGTGTTCGGAGTATTCGTTATCTCGCACCGGATGAACGAATCGGAAATGCAGAATTAACCAAAATCGAATTTACCGATTATAAAAATCTGGGGCTTGCGTCGTTGGAATCGCATCCCCGATTTCCGGTTCTGGCTTCGTTGAGGAATCTGTTCGAAAACTGGGTCTTGAGCGATTTCACTCCCGATCCGGCACGAGGACTTGATCTCTCATTGCCGCGACATCATGAATCTCAACGCGGTAAGAATCTTTCCGGTTTGGTCGGCTATGTGTTGAAACGTTACGGAGCAGAAACCAATACGTTTTTTCAACGAATCGCTTCGCTCTTGCCCCATGTCGAAACAATTTTAATTGATTCAACCCAAACCGAAAAAACACGTTTGGCGTTCAAAATGTCAGGAATCGAACAACCGATTCCAATAACTCATCTCTCCAAAGGAACAATTCGGCTCTTCGCCTATGCAATACTATTGGAAGAACATGATCCGGCTCCGTTAATTATTCTGGAAGAACCGGAAAACGGACTCGATTGGTTACACCGCGCCCAGCTAATGGACTCAATGTATCGCACGTTTGACAATTCTCAAGATTCGCCCAATCTCCCCGAACAAAATTCACAATTGCTCCTGACAACCCATCATTCCGATTTTGCAGATTCGTTACATCCGTCAAAGGTTTGGGTTTTTGACAAAAATCAAGAAGGTTTTACGGTTGTCGAACGAGCAAGCGATGCTCTTGTGTTGCAGGAAATGATGGAAAACGGTCAACCATTGGATTCGGATTGGTTCAGCAAACGGTTCGAGACAAGATAATCTTTATCTATACCGTATAACTGTTATTATGACTATTTTCAAAAGAGTCTTGGCGTCTTTTTGCGCTATTCTGACAAAAGATTTCGTCAATCTTATGACGATACACCCTTTGAGTAAAATTCCTTTGGGGTTGTTGATTTTGCTCTAGGTTTTTACGAATATTTTATGAAGACAATGTTTTAACCGGTTCAATCCGGTCAAGCATTTCCCAAACTTAACTGTTTTCAAGAATCCGGATTATGGTAACTACAACAATTGATTCGATTGAGTCTTTATCCGATCTGAGATATTTCGTCTATCAAACCCTTTGCCGCGATCATGATTTAGTAATGAATGCGTTTCCGACTTCGGAAACAATCTTGAAACGCGGTCAACTTCAACCTTGTGGTATGATGTTTTGTTTACACGGTCCGCGAGCCGTCAAATTCAGTGCTATTTGGGAAAAAGATTCCAACCGTATCCTTTTTTATGGCCCGACGGGTAAACGATACTGTCAGGTTGAATTGAAAGAGATTCCTTTTTCTTGGGACGAATTGATGTTGAGCGGTAAACAATCAACCATATTAGGATGATATTGGTTTGGGTTGTGTGATTATTTGTTCGTGTTGATTATTATTGATTGTGTGTTCTTGTCGGGAGTAACGAATCGGAATGATGAAATTGCTTTGAGTTTTGGAACTTGAGAAAAAAACGAACATAATGAACATGTTGCTGTTTTTTTCGTAGTAAGACAAAGAGTAAATGAGTAATCATTTGTTGAAAAAATGGAATTTTTTCCCCCTTTTTTATACATGGAGGATTGTGATGTTGGTTTTAACGCGAAAAGAAGGTGAAAAAATTTGTATTGGGGACAATGTTGTGATTACGGTCGTTCGGACTGGAGGAGATAGAGTTCGGTTGGGAATCGACGCGCCGTCAGATCAAGTTGTCCTGCGTTCGGAACTCAAAGCAAAAGAACAGCAAAACTGTGAAACAATTCCCTTGCTTCGTGTGGTTGATATTTCCCGATGTTCCTGATTTGTCTTGAGAGGGGTTTCGTGTGAGTCAGATTTATCCTCCATCAATAGGTTTGACATCGGAACATGACAAACCACTTTATTATTCTGTTTGGTTGATTGCCGATCAAAAGTGGAATGCGGCTTTTCTGTTCGGTAGTGCGTTGGCGGTGGGAATCCTGGTTTGGCAATGTGAAGGCAATTGGATTTTGAAATCGGTTGCGTTACTATTTTTACTGGGAACGATCTGTCGTATTTTGGTGCCGGTTCATTTTGAATTAAATTCCAATGGCATTGTTTACCGTTCTCTTTATCGCAACCGATTGCTTGCTTGGAGTGATATTCGAAGTTACCAAATTAAACGCAACGGAATATTGCTTTTGCCACAAACTGATCGTTTTTTTCTGGAAGCGTTTCGAGGTTTTTATTTATCGGTTCCTATTTCGCTCATGCCGGAAGTGTTATACCGTTTCCGTGTTTTTGTTGATCATGTTTCCGATTAAAACTGTAAGAAACAATAATATGATGTATCGCCGGTGATTTACTATCCATTTTGTTATTTCCCAACCACAACATTAACAATACAATATTAATAATACGAAATTAACCATGCTGGAACGTACTCCCTATCAAGATAAAGTTATCAAACGATATTACGACAATCGTTCTGATATTATGAAACAAAAGTTGTCGGAATTGACGACAGATCTTTATCTGGCGGAAGGCAAAAAACGGCAACAAATCTGGAAACGTATCACGTTGGCGTTAACCAATCTTGGTATTGATCCGATTTGTATTGAACGTCTTAACGTTTCAGATAATCCGACATTATTGGCGGAGTTTTTGGAAAAAACAGTTTATAAAAAATGAAAGAATATCATTCGTACGGTATTTATTTTGGGTATCCAGAAAATTGGATTATGGAAGAATCGGCAATGGATACGGCGGTTGGCAGTATCCAGTTGACGAATGCCGACGGTGCATTTTGGTTGTTGAAGAAAAATCCGTTTGGTACGAACCCTGATGAAATTGCTAAAGACGTATTGATGTTGATGCAGGAAGAATACGAAGACATGGAAGTGGACAGATTTGATCGGATTCTTTTCGGCAAAACGGTTACGGGTTTTGAGATGACGTTTTTTTACCTTGACCTGATGAATTTTGCAACGGTTCTTTGTTTTGAGCAAGATGGTTTGACGTTTTCGGTTTTCTGGCAAACCGGCAATCAGTTGATTATCCGTAACGACGAATCCGTGCCGGCGGAACAAGTGTTGGAAGCGATTACATTCTCACTGTTGCGGGGCGCCCATGGTTATCAGGAACACAGCCATCA
>JAIRTV010000247.1 GCA_031254675.1 Planctomycetaceae bacterium
GTTGTTAAATGGGACGAAGCCTTCAAATCGGAACTCGATTTGTTTCCGAAAACTCTTGCATGGGATGCCGATCCCGGTCCAAAACCGGATGATCAAGGAATCTATCCCTGCGCTAAAGCGGGTGTTACGCAAGCATGGTAGTTTTAGGAATTTGCGGTTTGGTTCGTACGGGTAATTCACAACGTGTTTTTGTTATGAGATAAATCACCAAACCCCAATCGCAAATTTTGCCGTTCACCACAAACCACACATTCCCAATTCCCAATAATATAAGGAGTTTTAACATGTTACAACGTATTCGTTTTTTTGGATTGTTTCTTTGTACCTTTATTTGTGCCTTTATTCTTTTTTCGGTTTCTGTTTTGTCGGCAGATCGGATTACGGTTCAGGAAGGCAAGGGCAAAAACGTTTCGGGAACAATTCTTGCTGTCAATTCGGAAAAGGTGACAATTGATGTTCGGGGCGAAAGGCAGGAAATTCCGGCAAATATTATTGCTTCGACGGAATACGACAATGAACCATCCGGTTTGAAAGCGGTTCGAACAGCGTTTGATGGTAGCCGTATGTCGGAAACGTTGGAGGCATTGGCGAAAGTTGACGCGAAAACATTGACCAAACCGGAAATGAAACAAGAATTCGAGTATTTCACAGCAGCGGCAAAAACAAAATCAGTGCTTGCCGGTTCCGGTGATCTTGCCGATGCAGAAAAATCGTTATTAAATTTTATTAAAAATAACAAAAATAGTTATCACTATTTTGAAGTTTGTGAACTTTACGGCGATTTGATGGTTCAGGCGGGCAAGTTCGATGACGCAAAAAAATCATACGCTGCATTGGCAAAAGCACCGTGGTCTGAGTACAGTCTCAAAGCAACCGTTTCGTTGGGAATGGCGGAGATTACAGAAAAGAAAATTGATTCCGCACGAAAAAATTTCGAAACGGTCATCAAATCGGAAGACAATTCGGAACAGGCTGAGCGTTTGAAAAAAATCGCCAACATTGGTCAGGCGTTATGTCTTACGTCGGAAAAGAAATATGATGAAGCGATTAAAATGTTTGAGGAGATTGCGAAAAATTCGGGAGGAGAGGATTCGGCGTTCCAATCGTTGGTTTACAATTCGCTTGGTTTGACTTACGAACAGGCGGGCAAACCGCGTGATGCTATTTTAGCGTACATGCACACGGACATTTTATTTTCTTCGGCGCGAAACGAACATATTAAAGCGCTTCAGGAACTTTCTAAATTATGGAAACAGGTTAAGCGTAACGAACGCGCAGAAGAAACCGATAAACGCCTAAAATCAATTTATAATATCAATAAGTAACCGCCAATTGGAATCAACCTTTTTTCGTAACCGTTCGCGTTATTTTGTACTTTACAACACCAACAATTGCTCTTTTTTAAAGTTTTGAAATTTTGGAGTCGTAAGTTTTGATTTCTTCTTTGTGATCAGTTTCTGGATAATATGATTGTATAACTGGTCGAGTGCAAGCGGAATTGGCACGCATAAGTATGATGTTCAAATTGTCATTTGGCGTGTCGATTTTGCTTGTACTCGACTTATTGTTTGAATTATTCTGTAAATAGTTTAAGGTGTTCCAAACTTCGACGTGCTTCCTCTATTGAACCGCATTCAACAGAAAAAACAATATCGTTTGGGCATTTTCGTGCGATTGCCGTAAGACGTTTCCAATCCAAAACGCCGTCACCGCATGCACAACCAACTGGTGTTCCCGTTACTTTGCCGCGTTCCAAATCGGAATGTCCCACCGAAATATCTTTGGCGTGTAAGTGAACGGATCGATCAATAACTTGTTCCAACCATTGATACGGATCTTGTCCGGCAAGATACGCATTTCCTGTATCGAGATTAAACCCGATACACGGCGATTTGACCAGTTGATACAATTTTTCCAATCCTTCCGGTGTTTTCGAATATTGAGAATGACACTCCAAACCAATTTTGATTCCGCGTTCCTCCGCAACAAAAACTGCCTCTTGAAGTGCGTAACGAATTAAGACCCAATCTTCCGCTTCTGTTGTCCATGAAGCTTTAATTCCTTCGTCGGTGTTGACGACCGGTGCACCGCATTCCGCGGCAAACCGAATCGCCAGTTTCAAATAT
Source organism: Planctomycetaceae bacterium (assembly GCA_031254675.1). Classification (GTDB taxonomy): domain Bacteria; phylum Planctomycetota; class Planctomycetia; order Pirellulales; family Thermoguttaceae; genus WRKP01. Next base: position 2,127 of record JAIRTV010000247.1, read on the forward strand.
TCGCCATGCCGTTCGGGACGCCCCAACGGTCCATGTGCCTGAAGACCGGAAATTTTCAAGCCGCGTTCCTCACATTTTCGCCGCATCTTGTACGGGTCGTCAAATAGTGAATACGTGTGATAATAACCGGCTTCACTCATCAACTCCCTGCCAAAATGCACCATCGGCTCAACATATTCGTAACCCATCGCCGCCGCCTGATCCAAACCCCATTCAAAAGGTTTATCATGATGGCGAGTGGCTTCCAAATTCATACCAATTTTAATCTTTGACATTTTATTTTTGTCCTATTTTAAGGGTTAAAATGAAAATTTATCAGAATATCAAAAAAATACTCCGAAACAATTTTTTGTTATGTAAACAATTTGATTATCTGATTCTGACGAATCTGATTTCGCATTATTGCTTTTTGGTTTGTTTGCGGTTTTCTAAATATTTGTATCTGTTAAACACTAAAAACACGGCGCACATAAGTGATACTTCGGCGAATGGATTCATCGGCGGAAATTGTTTTCGGTGTTTTCGCATCAACCGGTGATTGTTCAATCAAAAGATGCGGAGGCGTTTTTAGTTTCCGTAACTCGGCGGCAAGTCGGACATTATCGATATCGCCGTCTTCAAACGCTTCACACAAGACATGATTAGCGGTTTGACGTAAATGCACTTCGAAAATTCGATCTTGATACAATTTTATATGATCGAACAACGCTTGCTGCGAATGACCACAACCACGAAAAGACCAGAGTTGTTCCAAACACAATCCCAAAAATTCGGGATTGGTGTTACAGAGCAGACTGTGAAATTCGCGTCCGCCAAATCCCAATTCGCTTGTGTGATAATGAAACAATAACTTTGCGCCAAGCGAATTGATTTTTTCACCGAGTTTATCTGTATTTTTATACTGAGTTTGGAGTTCGGCGTCGCTTTTTCCTTGTTTCACATCTGGATTATAAACAATCAGAACAGTTCCATATTTTCGTGCCGTTTCAGTAATTTTGACAATACGGTCAATTTCATTTTCAGCAATATTTTCGTTATGTAAATTGCCGCTAACATAAATTGACTTGATTTCGAGTCCGTTGTCTTTGAGTTTTGGGCAAAATGTTTCAAGCCAATCGGCAGAACTTGCCGTTGGTTCAACACTATCTGCACCAAAATCACGCAACAGGTTAAGCCGTGACATATAATCAATGCCTTCGCGATCATAGAAGGTGCTAAGACAATATTGGCTCAACGAAACATGCAACCGGTTTGATGGTTTTTCGGCAGGAATTTTCGTTTGGGAAAAAGCAGAACTTGTCAGCAAAGTACTGACGCCTGCTGTTGTGGTTTGTAAAAAATGGCGACGTTTCATCATTTTGGATTCCTTTTGGGTTAATGTTTTTTTAATGAATGATTAATGATCAATTATTAATGTTACATTCCGAGTCGTGCTTTTTTTGCACGTTCGGCGACATTTTTATCTTTGGCGATTTTTTCTACATTTAATAAAATCGGTACAAAAATATCTTTGTTTGGTTCACGCAAAAAGCGGTGATGTGCCAGTTCGGTGATAACAGAACAAGCCGTTTGTGCCAAGATCGGATCGTTCAGATAGGACGCTGCCCACTGTACGGAATTTATTGTCCGAATTGCCGATGTCCGGCTTAGTGTCCATTGTCGATCCGATTCAGTGTTTGCTTGTTCCATTGCTTTCTTGAGCATTTCCAACGTTTCGGTTTCCGGTCGATTGCTTTTAAGTGTAACAACACGAACATACGCGCGCAACGCCCATTGACGATAAACCGCGGAAGTATTTTTCGTTGCGATATTCCAAAGATCGTTATGATAATCGGCGTTGGGCCAATTGCAAAATGCTCGAATTGCTGATTGTTGCATTTCGGAATGATTATCGTCCAGTAATGGCAGAAGAATAGTGGCAACACGTTGATTACCGATTTTACCCAATAACGGTAACATAATCATCAATATTTCATTTGATAATCCGGTATTCCGTTTGGCAAGTAAATCGAGAACGCGGTTTGCTCTTTCTTCCGGTTTGGGATTTTTTTCACAAACGATTACAATCGTTCGTTCAATTTTTTCGCGATGTTTACCGGGTCGGCTTTTTAAGTACAATTCGATGAGTCGTGAAAGGTCGGCGTCATCTGGATCGCAAAGCCGTCCTAATCCGGTGATCACCGAATCTGTAACATTTTCATCTTCATTTGACGCCAATTGAATCATTGTGTCAATTGCATGATAATATTTTATTGTTGCAATAACATCGATTGCCGAATTTCGTAACTCTGGTTTTTTTAAAGTATCCATGAGAGCGGTACCGACGATTTCGATTGGAAGTTGGCGTAATGATTCTGTTGCGGCATCTTTTAAGGCGGTTTCTTGAAGTGCGGCGATCAATGTCGGAACAGCAGCCGCATTCCTTAATCTGCCCAGTGAGCGAATTGCCGTCAATCTTTCTGTTACGTCTTTGCTTTGTGACAATCGGATTAGTGAATCCAATAATTTGGCGTTTTGTTTTTCTGTTGCAATTTCAAAAATCGCAATTTTAATTGGAGTACTCATTGTATCGGATTTTTCGAATAACTCATCAAATTGTTCCGAAGACAATTCTTTCAATCTGGCAACGGCAACAAGATTTTTTGCCGGATCATTTTCAAAAAACCATTGGATAATGACCGTTTTCCGTTCTTGATTGGATAATTGGGACAAAATTCCTTCGCACGCCGCACGACGAATTCCTTGTGGTATTGATTCATGGGTGAGGGTGAGGAATAAAGAGAGTGCTTCGTCTTTTTTTCCTTGTGTTACGAGATCGTTTGCCGCCTGAATCAGTGCAGAACCGACAACAACTTTTGAAATGGAATTTTTGGCTTTTTGTAACGCTTCAATTCCTGCTGTTCCAAAATGTCCCAATGCTGATGCGGCTGCGGTTGCAATTGCCGAATCTTCTGAATTGATTAACGCAACAAAATCAGGAATTGATTGTTTATCGTTTCGTTCTGAAAGTGTTCCGATAATCCCGATTCGTGTTCTGGCGTGAATATTTTTCTGAACAAGTTTTTGACGAAGCGGAGCGAGAGCCGCATCATCAGGAATACAACCTAACGCCATTCGCGCATTTTCTGCGTCGTCGGATTGATTCAAAAATTCCGCAAGTATTGGAATTTCCGCTGTTCCGGCGACAGACTGTAATTGAAGACAAACAAATTGTCGTCCGGCGTATGTTGTTTGGTTATTGAGCAATGCGGCGAGACGGGCGGCACATTGTTTTTTTGTTTCGGCGGAAGCCATTGATTTCATGACTTCTTGTTCGATTATTAACAACGGTTTGAAGTCATCGCCATATTGATACGTTTTTAGCCGATTCCAGGATTCATCTGAGGTCATTTCCTGAGCGTTAATCGTGTTAATCGCAACACTAATGGTCAGAAGAAGCGGGAAAATCAATAAATATTGTTGAGTTTTCATTGTTATTTTAAGAGTAAAAGAAACGAAACGGTAATATTGTGTGAAACAATAACGGTTTTACATTGTCCAAGGGCTACGTTCTGTACGGAAAAGCATTTGATTTGCTTGTTCGTCGCTGATAAACTGATCTTGAGTTGGATCCCATTTCAATTTCCGTCCCAAACGCAGCGCAATATCAGTAACATTTCCGAGTGTTGTTGCGGCATGTCCTTCTTCAATTGGCGAGACGGTGTTTTGCCGACTGCGAATAGAACGGAACAAATCGGCGGTATGGGCAGTATAAGAATTATGTGAAGCCGGACTGGCATGCAGTCGTGTATCGGAATCCTTAAACTTTATTTGTAACAATGATTCCGGTTGCGCTATTAACTTTCCGCGATTGACGAAAACCCAACCTTCATCACCAATAAACCGGCAACCGTCTTCGGGATGCGGATTGCCTCTGCTACAATAATCGACCGTCAAACCGCTTGCATAACGTAGTGTTGCCCGCCAATGAATCCATGTATCGGTCATACCGGAGATGGGCATGGTTCCTTTGCCTTCAATTTCAAACGGTTGATAAAAGATTTCCGGCATCCCCCAACCGGCAATATCAAGATGATGAACACCCCAATTTGTAACAAATCCGGCACAATAATGTGAAATCATGTACATCGCTAACCATTCGACACGTTGTTTATCGAACGGAAATAACGGAGCCGGTCCCGACCACAAATCCCAATCGAAACCTTCCGGCGGTTCAGACGGGGCAACAACCGGATAAGCTGTTCCTTCCGGCGAAATAACTTCCACCGTATGAATTTTTCCAAGATAACCGTTACGCGCTAATTCGCAGGCTTTTCGGAATTTGGAATCGCTTCGTTGTTGTGTTCCGGTTTGAAACACTGTTCCGTACTGACGAACAAGTTTCCGTAACTCAATTCCTTGAGCGATATATCGTGTCAATGATTTTTCGCCGTAAACATCTTTTCCGGCTTTAATAATCCGGCTCATCATGGGACCGTGCCAATGGTCGGGAACGGTACACCAGATCGCATCAATATCGTCACGTAAAAGAACTTCTTGAAAATCGGCATAAAACCGACATGCTTTGTAATCTGCTTGACCTACGCGGTTGGCATACATTTCGTTGACAACACCGAGTGCGCGTTCGGCACGATCACGCCGCGCTTCGGCAATCGCAAGAATTTGATGATCGGGAAGCGGATGCATTGCCTGAATGGAATTACTACCACGATTACCGACACCAAAAATACCAATTGTGATACGTTCGCTGGGTGGTAATTGTCCTTCTTTTCCAAGAGCGGACGCTGAAACAATTAAAGGCGACGCAATCACTCCGGCGGCGGTTTCTTTCAAAAAACGACGACGTGAAATACAATTAACGGACATAAATTTCTCCTTAATGAATAATGATTTATCAAAAAATTTGATTCAAAAAACGAACGTTTATTTTGGTGTTTATTTCCACAATTCTTTCATTAGTTCGACGGTTCGTTTAACGAGTTCCTGACCTCCTTGTGGACTGACCGGATTACTTTGGATAATCGCACTATAGCCGCCGCCGCGAACCGCTCGTTCTGTCGGAAGATAACTTCCATCGCCGGCAAGTTGAATCAGAAACGTTTGGATTGCCGGACTTTGCGCCTTCATCTGGACACCAAAATCGGTAAACAATTCAAATTGGTTGCTACAAATTACTGTATCACCAAGTCGAATAACGTGAATTGTTGTCGGATAACGAACATCGGGATTTTTCTGTTGCGCTTCGTAACGCTCAATGACATTTCCATACCAATAGTGTGCCATCCAAACAAGTTCCGCCGGAGCTTTATCTGGTCGGGATTTTATCAAAGCATCCTGCTTTTCACGTTCTTTTTTCGCCGTCAAATAATCCGTTTCGGTAACTTTACTCATGGACAATTGTAACGTCTCAACACGATGAATAAGCGGTAGATCAGAAACTTTGGCATCTTTAATCGTTTCATAAATATCTGTCACGGCGTGATCGATTTTTCGTGCGATTTCTTGCATTTCATTAAGTTTTCGCAACGAATTCATTCGATTAATTGCCGCACGACGATATTGAACATGTGGCGAATTGTCGCCCGCCGCGCTACACCAACCCAGAATCACAACATCTTTACCAAACCGTTCTGCCAATTTTTCACGCACAGGATGCCAGAAATCCGCATTGATTTTATGACGACCTTCCACTTCTTGTGACGGACAAGCAATATTGACGATGACAGAAAGTAATTGATCATTTTCGTCCCAGAAAAAGAGAGCGCCAAGATCATGATCTTCCATATTTTCGTAATGACGAAAGTTGGGATCGTTTGAATTTCCGTACAGGCTAGTACGTCCATTGGCAAAAACAGCGCGACGACTAAATCCGACAACCGCAAAATCAAGTCCATACGCCATTTTTCCCGATTTACGATTTTGCCATGCCGTAACAATCGCATCCGCAACACGGGAAGCAGTAAAATCAATTGATTCCTGAACATCCATGATGTTGTCTGATTTTGGAAGATCGGGATAAACGAGTCGTAATGTTGTGGCGGTATGAGTGTGAGTGGCATTGACAACTATTTTTTGCACATCAATTGAGGTATCCTTAACAGTAATCTGTTTTTGAATTGCTTCCAGAAAATTATTAGGAATCGCGACGAGATCAACTGAAACGAAAATCACGTTGTCAAGTGATTTTTCACCGTCAACCATTTCTAATGCCGTAACATTAACAGTTAAAGGCGTTTCAACACCTTGTGAAAGGCGTAAGGGGAATTGTCCGTGAATCGGAACACTTTTAGGTGGCGTAATGTCTGCCCGCGATACGCCAACTTTCAGTTGAGCGGCTTCAATGCTGAGGACGAAACAAAATGCAACAACAATCGACAAAATCATGTTTTTCATAGGAATTTTCCTTTGTAAAAAATGGGTGAAAAAAATAGGGTAAAAAAATGGAAACAAATTTTAATTGTTCCTCAATTCATTTTATCCTCATACTTTCAAATTCGGTTTTTGAACACGACACACAGACTACACGAAAAAAAATACTAAAAATCCGTGTTCTTCCGTAATTTCCGTGTTCAAAATAACAAAAACATAAAACCGAATTGCAATGTATGAGGAGTGTATTGTTAATGGTCTTCCTTCATTTCTAACCGAACAGGATTACCGAGATCGAGTGTCGTCTTCAATCCTTTGGTTGTAACATCAATTTTTAAGTCGGACGTTTGAGAATCACCATATTTAGGATCAATAATGTGATAATTCGTTTCTTTGAGCCGACTTCGATTTTCTTGTAACCATGTTTGTGCTGCCGCTTCGTCGGAAGGGATTTCGTTCCAAGGACCGGAACGTTCTGTTACCGTTTTTGAGACAGTAACAGTATAAGAGCCTTCGGGGGCGCCGGCATATTTTCCATGCGTTTGAATCTTGACAACTCCGTTTGCGCCAGATAGACCGCCGCAGGAATATTTTGTCGTTTCGGAATGTCGTTTCAACAAGACCATGGCTCCATCAAGCGGTTTACCTTCTTGTACAAGAGTTAATTGTACAGGATATAACTTTGGCATGTTTTCCGGTCGTTTTTCACGACATCCCAAAAAGCTACAGAAAAAACACAATAAAATTAGTAAATATTTTTTCATAGAAATAATTGAATGATGATTTTAGTGTTGAAAAAAAAATTGAATTTGAGTTTCTATACTCCTCTCACTTTACACTTCTGTTTCATTTTTTATAACGAAAAGTCAATATTTATGGCAACGATTTTGATTCGCCACCTTGTAATGAACCGAGTGCTCCCCAAACGCCCCATAAACTTGGTCCATTCAGGACGTTTCCCGCACCGACATCACTAGGTTTGACGGATAAATCACCACAATCAATTGTTTCGGAAACAAATCGTACTGCTCCATCTCCCATAACGACATTGACGCCGCCAGTGTGGTAACTGGTTGCCGACATAATTCCACTGGTTGCATCTGTCGATGTTACAGAAATACAAGAAGGTCCGTTTGGTGGAAGAACCGTTACAAAACCTGATGTCGTATAGAGACCATCGGTAATCGGCAGACCGCGATTGACACGACCCAGATTTCCGGTAAGCATGGTACGGTCACTGACTGAAATTCTTTGAAGGCAAACTTGTGGTCCATTATTCATTACAGCAGTTCCACTGACATCGCTTCCTCCTGCTGTTCCTCCTTTAACATTAGCAACCGTACCGGCACTTCCTGCTGCACTGGTATGAATTTCCGGCAAACAAGCTGCTTCACTCACCGCAATTGTGTTACTCAAACCGTCTGTTGCCGCACTAAAATTTTTGAAGCAAAATGCGGCAAGCAAACCACGATAACGATTATTCATAAAATAATCAACAGTACCGGACCAGCCAGTTGTTTTTTGTTGGTCGTCATTAAACCAATTGGGACGGGAAACAGAAGTCGTTAAGCCATAAGGAAAACTGACATAGATGCAAGGGTCACCATAGCAAACAACGTAATTCATCCTACGGGACCCCCCTGGACTTGCTTTCAAACCGTTTGGATCACTGGGACAAACAAGCGTCGAAACAAACATTGTATTTAATGGCGACTCCCAATTATGTACGTTAGGATTAGCCATAATGATGTCCCAATTTGCTTGTTGTTCCATAAACGGAAAAAGGACGGCACAAGTTCCAAGTCGCACATTATTACCGCGTGTTGTTCCGTGACCGGCAGGAAGCGAATTATTGACGTCGTGGTAATTGTGTAACGCAATACCATATTGTTTAAGATTATTGCTACACTGCATTCGTCTTGCCGCTTCTCGTGCTGCTTGAACGGCTGGTAACAGAAGAGCGATTAACACACCAATAATCGCAATGACCACAAGAAGTTCGACCAATGTAAAGCCGAAACGCAAAAAAAGAGTTGAGAATTTTACTGAATCACGTTGGAAAATCGACCATTCTCCACTATCCGTTCTCAACTCTTCACTCCATATAGCCCCCCCCCTGGCTTACGCAATTTATCCATTTTAACATTTGGATTTTTGTCAAAAATATTGCAAAGAAGCCGACAACACAATTCACTAAATTTTCCATTGCTATTCTCCTTATTTTCTAAGGTTTTATAAAATTTACCGCGAAACGTTTACCGTAAACAAGCGATAAGAACACGTTTTGCAATTGAATGGTGTTCACAGTTTACTCGAATCTAAAAAAAATGTCAAGTGACATTTTCGATTTTCCAGAATCGATTTTCAGAAAATTTTGGCAATGATTCAATGAAATATTGCCAAAATTTTGATAATCCTGGACTTTTGCAAAGTTGTGTTTCACACTGTAAATCAAATGGTTTGAAACATTGAAATCACCCGGTTTTGCTATATTATTGTATCGTCTATTGCGTTTATAAAAGTTGTTCTAAAAATCAATATGTTGAAATATCAAGGGATTTGCAAAAGTTCAGTCGGATCTTAAATGATTTATCTTTTAACGAAAATTCTACTGAATAATTACCCAAAAAATTTTTTAAAGTCAAAAGTTCCTCTTGACATTTTATTCTGTTTAGCATAAACTATGAAAATTAGTCAGTTGTGATACGTATTTTTCGCCGTGTTGTTTTTCGGCGAATGTTTCACAATTATTTCTGCAAAACCTTATAAAATAGGGAGAATGATGATGGAAAATTTAGTCAAATGTGTTGTCGGTTTTTTGGCAATATTTTTTGCCAAAAGCCAAATGTTAAACTTGGTAAATTGCGCAAAGCAGGGGGGGGGGGGCTATCTGGAGTGGAAAATTGAGAACGGATAGTGGAAAGTGGTCATTTTTTCGACGCTTTTTCACCAAATTCTTCTCTTCGATTCGCTCTTCACGATTCGGCTTTACGTTGGTCGAACTTCTTGTCGTGATTGCGATTATTGGCGTGTTAATCGCTCTTCTGTTACCGGCAGTGCAAGCAGC